>JACCRE010000109.1 GCA_013813775.1 Planctomycetaceae bacterium | reverse complement strand
TGTCTCCGAAGACGGCCGGGAAGGCGCTGGAGGAGACGCTCCCTTACCCGCCGGGCGGCAAGCCGTATCAGGTGCTCTCAACAGGAGACCTCATCCGGAGCGTCCACGGGACGGCCTATACCCGGCTCTGGAATGCGGACCTGCTCACCGCCGTCGCCGAGGCCGCTCCCGGTTTCACGGCCCCGCCCAAGGCTGACGCCGGAGGGTCCGGCCTCTACTGCGGCGAGCAGGACCTGTTCGCGTTCCTGATCGACCCCGACGGCTGGGTCGAGATTCAGGGCGAGCAGTTCGCTCCGGGCTTCTTCGTCTGGAACAGCGAGGTCGGACGCCGGAGCCTCGGGCTCCAGACCTTCTGGTTCCAACGGGTCTGCGGGAATCACATCGTCTGGGACGTTACCGACGTCACGGAGTTCTCGCGAAAGCACACGGCGAATGTGCGAGACGGGCTCGACGAGATCCGCCGGCGGATCGAAGCGCTCGCCGCGACACGGGATGCCCGCCGTGACGGCTTCGCGGCCGTGCTCAAGACCGCGACGGCGACGCGGCTCGGCGACGACTCCGAGAGCGTCCTGAAGGCGCTCTCCCGTGAGAGTGTCCCGAAGGACCTCGCCACGCAGGCCGTTGCCGCGGTCGAAGAGCGGAAGGCGTTCAGCGTCTTCTCGCTCGTCGACGCGCTCACGCGTCTGACCCAGACGTTCCGTTACGCGGGCGACAGGACGGAACTCGACCAGAAGGTCGCCGCCCTGTTCGCCCTCGCCGTCTAAGGGGGCCGACAATGGGCTCCCATTACGACTGCGACCATTGCGGGGCGTGCTGCATGCACGGCCCGATTGACCTATTTTCGACGGACCTGCTGCGGGAGCCGAAGCTGGGCGACCACGCGTCGCTCTACCGAAGGCCGGAGGGTGACGGGCGGGTGGGCTATCTACTGCCCGCGCCCGACATCGGCTGCCCGCTGCTCGACGAGGAAAATTGTTGTTCGATCCACGCGACGCGGCCGAGCGCATGCTCGCAGCTCGCGCCCGGGTCGGACGAGTGTCAGGATGCCCGGCGGTCCCGCGGCCTTGAGCCGCTACGACCGACGGGCACGTACCCGCGCGTTTCACCAACCCCGAGAGAGGAGAGTGCTGCGATGGCGAGGCAGAACGAGGGCGTCCCGGCCGCAGTGCGAAACGGCAGTCGCCGGAGCACGGCCGAGCGGGATGGCGGAGATCGAGACGCGACCCGAAAGGAAGGCGAGCGGAACCGTCCCGTTCATGAAGTCCGGCTTGGCCGGATCAAGGCTGCCGTTTGGGAGAACGCGACGGAGAACGGCACGCGACACAACGTGACGCTGTCGCGGATCTATAAGGACGGCGACCAGTGGAAGGACACGACCAGCTTCGGCCGGGACGACCTGCCGCTCGTCGCTAAGGTCGCGGACCTCGCCCACACCTGGATCTTCGAGCAGGCCGGGCGGGACTGAGTCCGCGACGCCTCAGGACGACCGCGCGGTGCGGCCGGGGCAGGTTCATCAACAGGAGCGCGGCACCACCGGCCCGCTCCCCCTTCAGACCCGCCGCTCGGACGAGGCGGCGACAGGACAGGGGGACGGCCTCACGAAAATCGCTCACATGCATGTAACCCAAGGGCACTGACGGGCGGGAGCGGAAGTGTTTGTCAGAAGGACAGATTGGTCGTACGTTGCCCACATGTTCCCTGAACGGCCCCAGCCGCGGATCGCCCAGTCCGGAGAGATCATCGCTCCGCCCCTCATTGGTCTCACTGTCGTACTGATCCTTCTTGCGGCGCCGGACGCGTTCTTCAGGCTCGCTCTTGCGGCCGCCGCAGGAACGGCGGTCGGCCTGCTGGTATGGATCGCGTTTCGCCTGCGCCGAATCGCACTCGCCCTGTCCGAGCTGCGGGTGCCGATGGCGCTAGCCGCGACGCCGGAGTTTTTCCATCACTACGACCGACTCGGGTCGGCTTTAGTCGCTGCCGCCGACCGAGCAGACCCCCTCTTCAGAAATCTCGCTGCTGGCCGGCTGGAGCGGATCGCATCCGAAGTCGAGACGCTTGCCGACGGCACCGTGGTGTTTCATTCGACCGAGACTTGGCGCGACGCCTACGAGGCGCTGCTCCGCAGCCCCGGCCTGACCAACTACTTCTCAGTCGCCTGGGTGCGTTCGCCGGACTACTGGCGCGACGAGCCGGCGCGCCGCAGCCTGGAGCTGAACTACGAGCTGCACGACGCCGGACGGCTCAACGTCGAGCGAATCGTCGTTATCGCCGACGACCTCTGGCCGGCGGACGAGCGGCTGCCAGACGACGACGTGCTCGCGTGGATCGACGAACAACACCGGCATGCGATCTGGGTTCGGCTTGTGCGGGCGTCCGCGTTATCCGGGGAGCCCGACCTCCCGGCGGATTTTGGGATTTACGGCGCCCGCGCCGTCGGCGTGCAGGAACTCGACGAGCGTGCGCGGACGAGCCGATTTCTGCTCGCCTTCGACCTCGCCCAGGTCGAGGCCGCCGAGGACCGCTGGCGGCGACTATGCGTTTATGCGACGCCTTACCGGAAGCTACTGGATCAGCTCGACTCCGATGCTTAGGATCGGATCGAAGGTTGTGCTCCCGTGGCCGGACCGTTCTACCTCGACACGGCCCGCCTCGGCCTCATATCCCCGGGCGCCGCGGCGGCTTATCGGGACTTCGTCGGCCTTGCCGGCGAGGAAGGCTTGAGCCTGTACGCAGAAGAGTTTCTGCGGTATGGGGAGGTCGCCCTCACCGCGGACCACCGGCACCAGTTCCCCGGGCTGAAGACTTGGCCGGGCATCGCCGGCCTTCGGGCCGGACTAGCCGATGCGGTGCATTCCCCACCGGGCCTTCCGGTCCTGCTCGCGAGCCGCTCTGTCGCACTGATGCGACTCGCCGCGCGTCTTCTATTCCGTTTCTGCCGCAACGTGCTCGCCACCGACTTCTCTTGGCCGCATTACGCCCAGATCCTTGCCGCCGAGGCCGCGAGGACCGGCAACCGTGTGACGGTCGTCCCGCTGAGGGCCGCTGTCTTTCGAGACGGGGCGACGGCCGGCGAGCTGGCGGCGAGAATCGCAGACGTGGCTCTTCGTGAGATGTGCGACGGGTTGTTCTTGCCGGCGGTGAGCCATGACGGCGTCGCACTACCGGCCGCGGAGATGGTCCGGACGGCCGAGCGGGTGTCCGAGGTGCGGTTCGTGGTAATCGACGGCGCGCAGGCATTCTGCCACATTCCGGTCGACCTATCTGGCGGCTGGTGCGACCTGTTCCTCGCGGGCTGTCACAAGTGGCTCGGTGCGTATCATCCTCTTGGACTCGCCTTCTGCGGCCGCAACTCGTCCGCGGACGCCATTCGCACTGCTGCGCTCCGTCCGCATTACGACGGCGGGACGGACGACCCGCTCCTCTCGCTCCTCGCCGCCTTCGAGACAGGCGAGCTTGAGGGCTTCGGAGAGACCGTCAACACAGGGCCGCTCTTCTCGTGTAGCGGCGCGTTACACGACCTGGGTCGCCGAGGCGGCGCCTATGCAATCGGAATGTCCGCAGCGGCGAATGGGGAGCATCTCCGTGATGCCGCCCGCGACGCGGGCTGGTCGTTAGAATGCGTTGACTGGTCATTGCGGACGGGGATCGCACTTGTCCGGCCGCGGTCGCCGTCGTCGCATATCGGTGCCAACGCGCTCCGCGGGAGCCTCGCACGGCATGGTATTGCCGCGTCCGTCTACGACGACCACACCGTCCGCCTCTCGGCCCAGAGGGACCGACCCGCGGCCGCAGACCTCGATCGTCTCACGGCCGCCTTACGCGCCGCCGGCTGAAGGGAGCGGAGGGGGGCTGCTCGCGGACGGCGCGGCTGCGTCGCCCGCGAAAGGTTTTACAACTCTTCGTCTCAGCCGGATCGCCTCCAGCGGCACCGGCTCGAAGCCGTGTACCTTCCGCTTTCGGTTCACGTGCCGGAGTATCGAGAGGAGCTGCCGCCTGACCGGCGCGTATGGTTCGAACTCCACCCGCCGCAGCTCCCGGGCGAGCGTCTCCGCCCGGCGGTGAACCGCCCGGTCCAGGAACAAGTCCCGAACCATCAAGTACTGCGGCCGGTCGATCTCGACGTGTGAGTGCCACCTCGGGTCCGGCTCACCGGCGCGGGTCCGGCCCCCGCGGCGATAACTGATGCTGTAGCCGGCAAACCGCAGCGGCACCCGACGGATGTCCCGGACCTGATCCCGCTCGGCGTCCTTGAAGACGTGATCCCCCTTCGTCGCCAACAGTACGAAGAACCGGCCACAGCGTAGGTACTGCATGTTCGCCTGGCCCTTCCGCTTCGCCGTCGCACGGCGTCTCTCGGAACGGTCAATCTCGTAGCGCCGGATGAGCTTTTCGTCGACCGCCTCAGGGATCTTCTCCGGCGGGATTACCCCTGTGACGTACCACCAATAGCCGTGCCTCAAGTACGAGCAGGCGATCTGCTGCACGAAGCCTTCGACTGTCAATGTCTCGCACCGGTAACTCATCACGAAGCCGAGGAAGCGGCCCCCGTAAGAGGGTGCCGAAAACCGAGTCGCAGTCAGTGTTATTTAGGGCCGCGACGCCAACGTGCGGTCAACACATGAAGGAAATGAGAAGGGGGTTGAAGTTATCGACTCAACCCCCGAAAGCCGGTGAAACAGGAAACGCTGGAGGACGGTGCGACGACCGAAAGCGCCGACGCTCCGCGGAATGAGACAGAACGCACCACATTCAAGAGGTGCTTTCGCCCAATCCATACTGACCCGCGTTTAGAACCTCCGACGGACTGCGCGGCATGTCAAAAAACACGCCGGGCGTCCGCCGTCAGCCAGCCGTCACGAGAGAACGGCCCTCCCGGGCAGCACTCGCGTAACCGCTTCGCTCCTTTCCACAGACCGGCGTTTTTCGCCGGGACATGACTCGAACGGGTTTGTTCTCACCCGTCAGCCCTTTCGTCCTCGCCATCGCCCGGGGCACCACCCCCGAACGGCGAACGGGTCCTCACTGCCAGCAAGGAACACCGCCGGACTTCCGTCCGGTCCTACTCAGGCCACACTCCCAGTCTGCGGCGTTTGAACCACCCGGCCGACCAAGCCGGGCACCGGTTGCCACGCCGGCAGCCGCAGACCTTCCTGCGTTAGCCGTCACCGTCATCGGACAGGTCACGTCGCTATCGGAGTTACCCGAGGACTCGCGACCGTATGTCCCAGGCTCCCGCCCGGGCATAGTTTCCATGCAGCAGACGCTGGTGATTTCGGGGGGCCGAACGTGGAAGCGCCCCCTTACCCACCGGCCGCAAGCTTTCGCAGCTCGGCACGTCTCCTGTCCGACTTACCGGCAAGCCCTCGCGGGCCTTTCGTGGTTGAGCTATTCATCGCCGCGGGATTTGCCCGCGGTCGCCGGGCCGGTCAAGGCCCGGTCCCGCCTGTCGCCAGGACGGGAACTCCCCACGCCGGCCGGGTTGTGCGAGGTGTCGAGACCTCTCACCCCCCGTGCGGGATTCGAGCCCGAAGGCTCCCACCCGCTTCGGCGGCGGCGGCTCCGGAGTCATCCGACTCCGAAGTCTGTCCGCATCGCCCACACTCCGGGGCCGCAACGCGGCCGTGCGGGCATCGGATAGAATGTCGGGATTACTCTCCTGCCGCCGCCGGCGACAAAGCCGGTCGTCGGCGAAGCGGAGGATTACTCCGACAAGCCTCCGTCGAGCCGGACAAGCGCCTCTCGACGCATCCGGCTCTAGGGGTCGGTCGCTGTGACGAGTGGCAACCCGTCCCCTTAGCCTCGGTGGTGAGCCGAGGTTTGCCGGGCGCGACCGCCCGTTCGAGTCACGTCAGCCACGTCCCCAGCCGGCCGAGGCCTATCGGCCGCGGTCGCAGGGGAAAGCGTTGTGCGTGGGTGACAGCCGCGGCGCTTCCTCGCGCCGCTACACGAGCGTCTCTGCCTCATTTCGTTGCAAAAGTCACACCGGTCGTGCAGCGGCGTTCGCCGTCCCTTGGCCGGCAGCAGCGATCCGAGGTAAACTCGAAAGAAGATCAGGAGAGCGGCCATGGCATATCAGTTTCCACCGGATATTAGAGAACTCGTCGGCGAGCAGATGGCCTCAGGCCAATACCGCTCCGAGGACGAGGTGCTTCGGGACGCCCTGCGCGCCCTCTCCGAAGAGGCACAGGATCTCGCCGCCGTCCAGGTCGCCGTCGCAGAATGGAAGGCTGGCGACGAAGGCATGCCGCTCGACCAAGCGTTCGAAGCCATCCGCAAGAAGCACGGCGTTTCCTGACGCTGATGGAATACCGCATCATCGTTCAGCGATTTGCTCGGGAGGATCTCGAGCGGGCCTATCTCTATGCGGCCCGGAACGCTCCGGAGACGGCCGCACGCTGGCTGGACCGGTTCCAAGCCGACCTCCGCACGCTCGAAACGAACCCCGACCGGTGCCCGCTCGCGAAGGAGCACGGAAAAGTCGAGGTGGAGCTTCGGGAGTTTCTCTTCGGCAAGAAGCCGTACGTCTTTCGCGTCGTGTTCACCATCGACGGCGAGACCGTTCGCGTGCTTCGCATCCGCCGCGCTCAGCGGCGAGCGCTGACCGGGACGGAAGTCGAAGAGGCGTCAAAGAGCGAAGAAGAGTGACTCGATTTCCCTGTGGATAACTTCACAGGAGACGAGCCCCAGACGTGTCGGCTGCGTCGTGTTTTCTCCCTCCACGCGTGTCTCTTCCGTCGGGTTTTCTTGCCGGGCACGTGTCGCTCGCGTCGTGTTTTTCTGCCGCCGAATCAAACGGCCGCCTGAAAAGTCCCAAGCCGAACGAAGCCTTGGCGTCGGCTGCGGGCGAATGGGGCGCTGCGCCAAAGAACTAATTCCAAAGAATACTAAAAGACAAAGAGAAGAAGCTTCGCTCTTTGAGGGATGAATCTATTCGAAGAGGCGGCCAATCCGAGCTAACGACGATGCTGCCTTCTCTGGCCGCTTTCGGATGTGCTCGGCGGCGAACCGCCGGGCGTTCGACTCGGCGATCGCCCGCGGCTGTCCGGCGGCGATAAACTGACCGAAGAAGGCGTTTCTCACCTTTTCGTAAGCGTCTCTCGATTCGGCCGGCAGGCCCGTATCGGGAGCCGGCGCATCGGGCTTGCGCATCGCTATGGCCGAACGCTCGGCCTTCCGAAGTTCGTGCCACCAGTCCGGCGGAGTTCTCGTGCCCTGGGCGGCGTTACGGACGTTGTCGACGAAATACGCTGCGGGGCTCTTCTTGAAAAACGAGTCGCCGAAGCGCTCGCGCGCGGCGAGCGTGATGTCGGCCCACTCCCGGAGCAGTTTCGCCGGATGCCTCGCGATCACCGACGTGATGCTCGCCGTGTCGAGGCCGACCTGTCTCAGGCTCTCGAAGAGTGGCGATTCGTCGAGGCGTGGCGCCGGTTGCTCGCCGGGCGGTTTCTCGAAATACGAACCCCGGGTCAGAACGAGCGAGTAAGCACGAGGCCCGCGTTTCTGAAAGAGGCCGCCGGGCATTTCCGCGAGGATTCTCGCTTCGATCAGCCGGTTCACGCAGCGAGCGACTTTGGCCTTCAAATCGTGCGCCGCGAGTTTCGGCGAGAAGCCGAGCACGTTCACGCCCAGATGAACTAGTTCGAACTGCGGCGTCGCGGCCCGCCGGTAAAAGAGCTTTGACACGAACAGGAACAACCGCCGCCCCGCGGGGTCGAGTTCCCGGTAAGTGTCGAGGTCGAATCGGAACCGGCCACCGGTCGACTGCACGAACTCGAAAAAGATCGGGTCCCAGACGAGCCGCCACGCCCGACTCGACTCAGGGTCGAGCGGCAGGCTATAGCTCAGAAATCCGAAACTCACCTTTCGGTGCTCGGCGCGGACCGGGTCGTAGAAATGCTCGTTCCGGTAACTGACCGCCGCGAGCCGCTCAATGGCTTCCGAAAACTCTCGGTACTGCCGGCCGCCCCGGCGGGCGTGCTGGTCGATTACGCCGAGCCGACGCAGGCAAAAATGCGGCATCGCGTGAAACTCGTTGTCGGGCTCCGTCTGCGAAAACGTCAGCGCGAGGAGTCCCCAGAGGAAAAACTCGTCGCCCGCGGACAACCCGAGCGGACAGAAGATACGCGCCTTGGCCGTCTGCTGATGGCGGTTCTTGTCGGTGAAGTGATAAGCCGAGTCGTGAACCAGGTTCTCGACGAGGGACGCGCGCGAGTCGAGCGGACACAACGCGTGCTCGACCAGGCTGAGCTGTCCGAGGCCGGTCCGGAGCGGACGGCCGCCTTGGGGTGGTTTTCGCGAGAACTTCACTTCCGTGCTGCAACTTTAGGTGACTTAAAGTTCGTAGCACGGTCCGCCGGAATGCCGCACGAGAAAAGAAATCGGACCTGACCTTCCGCCTGAGCACTGCCGGATCTCTGAGCCGGTTAGCGGTGTTGCGGCCGAATTGCCCCGGGCAATTCCCTGTCGCCGCGGCTCACGAGAGGACTGGCCGGCGACGTCCAGCCGCTCGCCGCCGAAGCAGATTTCTCATTGCCAACGTTTGCAATGCTGTGTCAGCGTATCGCCATAGAAACCGATGGCTTACACGAAATTGCCCCGGGCAATTTTCTCCGCCATCCAAAAGGACCGGCACGACCGAGCAGATTCCCATGCGGGCGACGACGATTTGTCTCATCAACCAAAAAGGCGGCTGCGGCAAGAGTTCGACCTGCTTTCACCTCGCGGGAAGCTACGCCCGGAAAGGCCGAAGCGTGCTGCTCATCGACGCCGACCCTCAGGGGTCACTCAGCCAGGGCTTCTTCGGATCGGCCGTGACAGAAAACCTTCCGGCGAGCGAGACGCTCGCGGCACTTTTCGACGACGACTTTTTTCTCGGCTCGCCGGAAACGCTCGCGGTCCCGACCCACATCGATCGCGTCAGCATCGTCCGGGCCAACCAGACGCTCGCCCGACACAACACCCCGACTCCGGAGCTAGCCGGCCTGACGCAATACGCCCTGCGAGAGTTTCTCGAATCGCTCACCGGCTATGACCTCGTGCTCATCGACTGTCCGCCGAATCTCTACCAGTGCAGTTGGAACGCGATGCTCGCGGCCGACTTCGTCGTCATCCCCGTTCCCCCGGAGGATTTCGGAACCCAAGGGCTCCGCGTGGTGCATCAGGCCGTGGTGAACGCCCACCGCCTGAACCCGGAGCTTGATCTCCTCGGGCACGTCGTCACGCGCTATGACGCGCGGCTCCTCGTTCATCAGTCGTACGAGAAGAAGCTTCGGGGGCTCTACGGCGAGACGATGCTCGACACCGTCATCCCGGAGGCCTCGGCCTTCAAGGTCTCGCTCGCCTGCCGCCAGCCGGTCAGTTGCTACAGCCCGGCATCGAAGGCGGCGGCGCTGACCGACCGGCTGGCGGACGAACTGATGGAGCGGATCGGCCGGCAGGCCGGCCAGCAGAACGTGGCATGAGGATGGCAAGCACCAGGAGCACCCTCGAAAAGTTCTCGTCGAACCTCGAAGAATCGATGGGGCTTCGCGAGGTCGACCTCAGTCCCAAGCTGAGCCCGGTCCCGCTGAATCGCGACGCTGGACGGCGCCCGCTGAGAAACGTCGGTCGGGTCGACATCAATCAGGTCATCCCGGACCCCGAGCAGCCCAGGGCCGAGTTCTCGGACGAGGCTATCGAGCGGCTCGCAGACAGCATCCGCGAAAAGGGGCAGCTCAGCGCCATTCGCGTGCGTTGGTCCGAGGAGCTGTCGAAATGGATCATCGTCGCTGGCGAGCGGCGCTGGAGGGCGACGAAACGCGCCGGGCTCCCCACCATCGACTGCTACTTCCATGAGGGGGAGATCTCGAAATCCGAGATCCTTGAGCAGCAGCTCATCGAGAACTTGCTCCGGGAGGATCTCCAGCCGATCGAAGAGGCGAAGGCCTTCTCGACGCTGATGACAATTAACAATTGGAACGGGAAGCAGCTCGCGGAAGCCCTCCGCGTGCCGCAAGCGAAAGTCTCCCGGTCCCTCGCCTTGCTCCGGCTTCCGGACGACATCCAGGAACAGGTTGCTGCCGGAGTGCTTGCTCCGCGATCGGCTTACGAGCTGTCGAAGATCGGTGACGACAAGGTCCGACGGGAGCTGGCCGAGCAGGTCACGTCCGACGGCCTTACCCGCGACGAGGCGGCGAGCGTCGTCCGCCAGCGCAAGGGAAAGCCAAAGCAGCAGTCACGGGGAACACGACAGACCTTCGCCTCCGCCGGCGGGTGGAAGGTCATTGTCACCGCAAACCGCAGGGGCTCCTATCACGAGATCGAAGAGGCGCTTCTCGACGCTCTCGAAGAAGTCCGCCTCCGAATCGCCAACGGCATCCAGATACTCTGAACCCAGAACCCGGTCGCCTCGCCAGGACCTAGCCAAATTCCCGTATTCGCCTGCCACACCTTTTTTTAGACGCGGGCTCAGGCGGGGGCCGCCGGAAAATGGATTCCCGTGCGGGCGGGTTTAGAGTCCTAATCAGGTTCCGAGTGCTTCCCGCCGATTTTGTCCAGCGCGGCGAGCAGTAACTGATTCCAGAGGCCCAGCCGGCGCGTCGTGCGCAGCTCGTGCTGGATGTCGTCCAGGGCGTTCAACCATTCTGACTTGTCACTAAAGCGCCGGTTCGCTTCGAGGGCGAGGCCGCGGCGCAGGGCCGCGTCGATCTTCGTCCAGGCCGCGGCCGGCAATTTCCCGCGGTCCAGGCTGAGCTTGCTCGCAGCGACGAGTTTTCCGGCAAACTCGTCGCGATTCTCGGGCAACCCCGCGGCGCCACCGACACCATATGGGATCTGATGCGTCAGGAGTTCGTACCAGACGACGCAGAGCGAGAAAATGTCGGAGCGAAAATCAGCGAACGGCGTCTCACCCAACAGCTCGGGCGCGCAGTACGGCAGGGAGATGCCGTCGCCCTCTTGCCTCTCCATAGTCCGCTCGGTCGGCCAAGCGGAACCGAAATCGATCAGCACGAACTGCCGATTCGAGTCCCGCGCGAGCACGATGTTCGCGGGCTTCACGTCGCCGTGAACGGAATTTGCGCGGTGATGAAAATGCGAAATCCCGTGCGCGAGTCCGCGTATCCGCTTCGTCGCCTCGCCGGCGCTCAGCCGCTGTCTCCGGTCGCCGGCACGCGCGGCCCGGAGCTTCTCCTGAAGCGGCGTCCCCCAGATCCACGCGAGGACGACGATTACCCGCTCCGGCTCCCGGTGGAAATCGACGATCGTCGGGAAGTTCGAGTTTCCATCCGAGACCCGCTTCAGCACTTCGAGCCGCTGCTCGGTCGCCTTTCCCGCGGGTAGGACATGCAGCGCCCGAAAATCCCCGCCGGGCCCGGCCGTTGGGTCGAACACGCGATAGATCTCGCGTCTTTCGGCAAGGCGTTCGAGGACGAAATAGCGGTTCGGCCCGGTGGCGATCTCGCCGATCACCACGTCTGAGCGCTCGCGGACGCGAACCTTCTGACCAATTCGCATCGAACGTCCCGCAAGGTATTTCCGGCAGGGGTTTCTGCGCGGCAGAGCTGCCTACGCAACGCTCTGCCGCTCCGTCGTCACTCTCTGGCGCCGCAATCTTCGGTGCGCTCGGCGGTTGCGCACCGCCGCATTCTCTGAAAGCGGCTCTCCGAAAGCACGCCCAATTGCGTGCGGGAATCTGCTCCCGAAAGCGGCTCGCGACGATGTTCCGAAACTCCGCGAGCACGTGCGGCAGCGACTGACCGCAGATTGCCGGCAGAGTCGTCTCCCGACGTTTCCTGACCCTCAGTGCAATGGCTCCCACGCGTTCGTCGTTCCGGCGAAGCGACAGGCACGCACGAAGGAGCACGCAATGGCAGTTTCCGTTTGGGACTACGTCCGAATCCGCGTCCGGGACGCGGTGCTTGCGGGCATCGAAGAGGCATTCCTGAAAATTGAAGTCGGTGAGGACCCCGTGCGGGACCGGAAGGCGGCCGAGGCCGCGACCGCGCGCCTCGCACGCATCGCGGCGACGACACCGAACCCGGCCGCCGTTCAGCCGAACGGCAACGCGGGCCAAAGGCCCGGGCACAAGCCGGGCGACGACCGGTCCGGCGGAAGGCCGCCGCAGAAAAGCCAGCCGCCGCTCCCGGAACTGAGCATCACGCCGTCGAACGCGGCGGCTCTCCCGCCCAGGAAGGTCGGCCGGCCGCGAAAGCATTTCCCCTCATGACCGGCCGCGAACGGCAACTCATCGAATCGCTCGCGAGAAAGGTCCGGATGATTTCCTTCGAGCAAATCGCACGGACGTGGTGGCCACGCACGGCGGCGGGAAAGGGAAACGCCCGCCGCCGGATCGCTGGACTCGTTCGCGAAGGATGGCTCAGCGAGTTCCGCGTGCTGTCGCAGCCGATGCTGCCGCTCGACGGACCTGAGTCGGTCTGGCAGCCGGGCGACCCGGCGCCCGACTTCGGGTCGATGTCGTGGCGGCTGCGGAGCCGCTGGAAAGGCTCCGCAGCGCCGCTCCGAGTATTCACGATCGGTCGCCACGGTGCCGCTTTGTTCGCGGCGACCTCGGCCGGAATAAAAAACGCCTGCCACGTCACTCACGACTTGCACGTGACCGGCATCTTTCTGCGGCTGCTCGCAGACGAGCCTGATGCAGCCGAGCGGTGGATCGGGGAGGACGCCTTTACGGCCGGACGGAAACGCGAGAAGCGGCCGGACGCGTTGCTCGTCGGCGAGGCGGGCCTTCCGGTCCGCGTCATCGAGTTCGGCGGGGCCTACCCTCCGCAGCGTCTTCGCGAGTTTCACGACCACTGCGTCGCTCGCCGTCTGCCATACGAAATCTGGTGAGAATCCAATGTCCACACTCAGCGATCGCGACCAACAGATCGTCGAGCACGTCGTCCGGTTTCGGTTGACGACCGACGACGTGCTGCTACGCCGGTTCTTACCGGGCGTGGCCGGCGTCAACGCCGTTCAGAAAGTCACCGGCCGGCTCGCGGCGGGAGCCTGGCTTCGCCGCCAACCGCTCGGAAACCAGAAGTACTACTACGTCGTCGGCCGAACGGCGGCGGAGGCGTTCAGATCACCGCGGCGGCGTGCAGACCGCTTCAGCGAGCAGACGCTCCCGGTCGCGATGGCCGTGCTCTACCACTGCGCCGAGCGGAACGTCTGGCCGTACACCGAGCGGGAGTTCTCGCTCAAATATCCGGACCTCTACTACGCCGGCCACCACCGGACGACCTACTTCTATGACTCGTCGACCGACCGGCCGCGGATCGGCTGCTTCTTAGTCGACCGCGGGAACACGCCGCTCAGGCTTCGAACGAAGCTCACACGGCTGATCGAGCAGCGTTATCCGATTCCGAAGTTTCGCGACCTCATCCTCAACCGGCGGTTCGCCGTCCGGATTCTGACCGCGTTTCCCGCAGCTCGGGAAGCGCTCGCCGCTGACCTGCAAGCCCACCACCGGGGACCCGTCGCCGTGTCGGTCGAAATTCGTTCCGGAACTCGCCGCCTTCCTGACCCGTAGGAGCACCTCGTCATGAGAACTCGCGCCGCACGCACCCGCGACACGCTCGACAAAACCATGCTCGGTCCGTGTCGCACGGAACTCGATTACAGGACCTGTGTCACGACGAAGGCCGAGGATCGCGCAACGGTAATCCGCGCGCTCGCCGGCCCGACCGCGCTCGCGGCTCCAGTTTGCGTCGCGCTCGGTTATCTGTCGCCGGTCGGGACGATGACCGGATACGTCGCCTTCGTACTCGCGGGGCTTCTCGCGCTCGCGGCGGCGATCCAGTTCGTCTTTCGCGGCGACTGGACGGCGTCCGCTTTCGCGGTCGCCGTCCTCGGTCTGCTCGGCGTGGGCAGCCTCGTCCTGGCCGTACTGCCTGCCGCGGACGCCGCCTACGTCGGCCTGTTCGGTCTCGCCGTCGTCGCGGCGGCGGTGTTGAGCCATTTCGTCGCGAAGCAGGCGGCCTATTGGATGACCGCCAACCCGCGGATCGAGCACGCGACGGTTGTGAAGTGGAGGTCGTATTTCCCTCCGAGCCTGGCGTCTGGCGCGAACCGCGAATGCCCGGAGCAAAAGTGCGTCGCGGCCGGATACGCGATTCTCTTCATCGCTTTCGTCTTCGGCCTCGCCGCCTATCGCCTGACGCCGCGCTCGCTCGGTTCCGCGGAAAGGGGCATGGCGGCGCTGAGCGGTTTCTTCCTCGCCGCCGCGTCTTTCAAACAGCTCCGCCATCTCCTCAGCCGCAGAACGGTACCGCTTTGGAAGACGATCGTAGCGACCTTTGACGCCATTAGGATCTTCTCCTGTTACAACCGGCACGAGACGCCGGCGCCGGGCGTCTTTCGCTTCCCGACGGCGTTTCTCCGGCCGGTCATTGCGCGACAAGCGGTCGTCGCCGCCGTGATCGTGCTGGCCGCGTTCGCCGCGGCCGCCGTCACGACCCGCGGGCCGGAGTCGCTGGCAATGCGACCGTCCGCGGTTCCGCATTCGACCGTTGTCATCGCGCTCGCTCCCCATGAAGTTGCCTTTCTGAGCGCCTACGCTGCGCCGGATCGCGAACTGCTGACCGAGCGGCTTCTCGCCGAGAAACGAGCCCGGGCGGCCGCACAATCGCCGGCCCGGGTATCTACGAGGGGCGGGAACGCGATTACCGCGGACCTGCTCCGCACGATCGCGACGACGTTGTTCGTCCCGCCGACGCTGTGCTTCGCAGTGCTCTGGGTCACATACGGAAGCCTGCTCGGCCGTTATCGCGTCGCCCTCGATGAACCCGGGGCCTATGAGGCGACGACGCTCGGCTGCTGGGACGTCTGGGTCGGTCGCATGCTGAACTCGGAGGACGAGGAGGAGAGGGATCACCTGCTCTTGGGCGTGAGCCTTTACAACGATTACCCGGTACTGCTCCACCGGTCGCTTCTGAATCAGCACGGCCACATCACCGGCGACACCGGCGCCCGAAAGACCGCGCTCGGCATCGCTCCGATCGCGACGCAGCTCATCGCCGCCGGAGACTGCTCCGTGGTCGTCATCGATCTCAAGGGAGAGCCCTCGCTCTTCCACAACACCCGCATCGAGGCGGAACGCGCCGGACTGCCCTTTCGCTGGTTCACGACCGTGCCGGGCCATTCGAGCCATTCGTTCAATCCGCTCCGGCAGACGCACTGGGCCCGGCTGTCGCCGGTCCAGCGGACGCAAGTCCTGCTCCAGGGCCTGTCGCTCGATTACGGCCTCGACTACGGCAAGGGGTTCTACACGGCGATGAATGAGACCGTGCTGCTGAACCTGATCAAGGGCTATCCGATTGACACGTTCGGGGAGCTGAAGGCGTATCTCGAAGATAAGGCGGCCTACCAGGCCGTTGGGAACGTTGAGGACTGGAAACAGGCACGGCATCTCGCCGCACTCGTCAACCGGCTCGGCTCGATGCACTCGCTGAACCTGACGCCGAAATCTGTCCCCGGCCGCGACGCGCTGTTCGACAACGCGATCGACATGGCGGACTTGTTCTCGACGCCGCAAGCCGTCTATTTCCACCTGCCGTCGCCGCTGGAGCCGATCGGCTCGCCGGCGGTTGCCAAGCTCGCGTTCTACTCGCTCTTCACGGCCGCTGCGCAACTGAAAGGCAAGCGCCGCCACGTCTACGTCTTCATCGACGAGTTCCAGCAGGTGATCAGCGACAGCGTCCGACTCTTGCTGGAACAGGCACGGAGCCTCGGCATTTCGCTCGTCCTCGCCCACCAGACTCCGGGGCAGCTCGACGGACGCGGCGCGAAGCTTGCCGAGACGGTCGACTCCTGCACCGCGTTCAAGCTGATGCTACGGTTCTCCGACTACAAAGCGATGGAACGGATCGAGCGGAGTTCCGGCGAGGCGATCTACCACCGCCTCTCCTGGTCCCAGCCCGCGCCGGTCGTCGACACGGACGACGCTTACGATCCCGGCCTATCGACGTTCGGCGACGTGAACGTCGCGGAATACATCGGCAACCGGATCGACCGAAACACCGCGATCGAGGTGAGCGCCCACCCGTTCGCGAGCGTCGTCCGGTTCACCGAGGGCAGCGGCTACACGCAGTTCAGCGGCTACCCGACCCTGATGATGTCCCGGTATCATATTTCCGGCGAGACCTTCAAGGAGCGTGACGAGATGGCCTGGCCCCCGACCGACGAACGCACGATCGAGGTGTTCGCCGAGGGGACGCCGGCGAGCCATGCGTCGCCCGCGATACCCGCCGACGGCACTACCGATCAGAATGACGATGGGACGGACGACGAGTGGAAAGAGCGACTCGGTTTGCCGTTCGACCCAGACCAGCCGGACCGCTGAGCTGCCGGGCTCACACCTGACACCATCACAAGGAAACAGGTCGGATGTCTCAGGAACCAGACTTCCCCTACGGCCGGCCGCTGCTCGGCCAAGGTGACCGGCAGTCGGACGACCCGTCTGCCGGTCACCCGCGGCCCGGCGCTCTCGACTGGCTGAACTCGATCACCAATGCGGTGCAAACGGCAATGGTGGCCGCAACCCTGGGGGGGACCGCGTTCGCGTTCTATTGGTTTTTTGGCAACGGCCGTCGTCGCTCAGACCGGAGCAGGCCGGGTTGATCCATTCACCGGACTCCGTCCCGGAAGTCACCGACTCGTCCAGCGATCACGGTACGGCGTTCGAGCCGGCTTCCGCGGGCGACGTTACCGAAACGCTCGCATCCGAGGCTTCAATCGAACGGCAGGCTCGCGCATCCGCCAAGGCCAAGCAGCGCGCCGCCGTCCGACAAGGCCAGCTCGCGGTGCGCACACTCGACGAGTGGAAGCGGGAGCTTGAACTCTGGAACGAACGGGTCGAGCCGCTGCTGACGAACGATGACGGACGCAAAGTCGCGACTTCCGACCAACTCGTTCGGGTGTTTCGGGCGGTCTATGACCGCACCCCGCGCGGAGCAGAACAAGAGGCGGAACTGCGGTCCGCAGTATCGGACGAACTCGCCCCTCTCGAATTGTCGCTCAACGATCCTGCCGATTTCTCACTACCCAGTCCGGCCCTCGCTGAGGAACTCTCGGAGCGGCACGAGGAGGCGAAACGACATCGCGACGAACTCCGGCGCGATCGCACGGAGATCGAAGCTCTCGTCGCTGTCGAAGGCGCACGTATCGCTGAACCCGCCGCCGTCACTCTCCGCGACGCTGTCGCGGCACAAGTTCTCGACGAGCGGGCACGCTCGGCGAAACTCGCCGGTGAGGAGGCGGACCGGGCCGCGCGCAAGGCGGAACAACGAGTTGCAGCCGCGAAGGCAGATGCCATCCTCACCGCGGGAGAAGACGAGGCCGGTCGGATTGCGGCGGCCGCGCGGCTCAGCCAACGAAAAGCCGAAGAAGAGATTGCCGCAAAGGAAGAGGCAGTCAAAAAGGAACGGCTCGTCGCCAAGGCAAAGTCGGCCGAGGTGCGACGCTATCTCGGCAACTTCTTCGAGGACGGCTACATCCAGCCTGCCCGGGGAGGCTTCGGCATTATGCGGGGGGATAAATACGGCCCCGTTTCGTTTCGCGCGCTTGAGACGAGCGGCGCACTCGCCCCGGGCGAGAAGGGGCTTCTCCAACTGAACGCCTTCGCCTCCGATCCGACGCACCAGGGGGAGAAGAACGACAGGCCTCTCTGGCGGTTCCATCCCTATCCGGGGACGTGGTCCACCGAAGACCGGCGCTTTCTGGAGCAGGCCCAGGGCCTTCTCCGCGAACTCGGACCGACGCTCGTCGAGCTGAAGTTGCTCGCGCCGTAAGCCTCGCCGACCATGACGAAGCTCATTTTGCCATCGCCGGAAGGCTGTGGCAGAATGGGGTCACGCTTCCCACGGCGTGTCGGGATTAGCAATCGTAGCGCGAAAAAGCGAGAGACGGAATGCTCGTGGCATTCCGTCTCTCTTGTCGACTACTGGGCGTAGCCGTTCATCGCGATGAAGAAGTTCATCACTCCTATCGCGAAGAACATCCCCAGCACGACGTGGGATGCGTCCCTCAGCATCGACCTCGACTTACGTCGAAAGATCGAATTTGGACGCAGGAGCACCTGCCCGATGTGCTCCCCCGGATGGGACACGCCGGAATGGAAACTCATGCAGGTCGGCAGATTCGCCCCCGAGACCACGTACTGTCTCCCATCGGAGGAGAGCACGTTGATCTCATGGATTCTGCGAACCATGACCTTCCCATTCTCAACGTGCACGACCTTACAAAAAGTCGTGCCTTCGCGTTCTTCCTTGATTGCCATATCGGCTCCTACGATCCGGTCGGGCTTACGGGTGTACCGACCGTCGTTGTCTCGACTGTCCGCCGCTCATCGGCTGACAGTCCCCCGGGTCATCGCCCCGTAAGGCGATCACACGGAAGGAACCGGTCCCTTCGAAAAAACGGGAGTCTCCCGAAGGATTCTCCCGCCCGACGCGTCGCGAAGACTCGGAACCACGTTGTTACGCTCTGGTTCGTCTGTCGCGGGCGTCGTTTCCGTCTCTGATTTGTCTCTTCCGGACGGAGCGAAAGGATTCGAGCCACGGCTCGGCCACCTCGTTCTGGACTTCCTCTGGGTGGCGAAGGGGGACAAGAGAACGCCAGGGCGACTCGCCCGTATACACATGAGGTTTGGGGGGACGTTCCGGCGATCGACGCCGACGAAGGAATCTTAGCCGGCGGCTTCAGAAGGGTGAGCAGCATTCTGCCGCCATTCTCACGTCACTGCTGCGCGAGGACGAACGGCCGTTAGGCGTCCGAAAGGGCTCGCGCCCGGCGGTGCGGCGGCGTCCAGCCGAACCGCGCTCCGCAACGGCTCCGCGGTAGGGGACCGTCTGCGGGCGACGAGGTGTGTCGCGTTTGTTGACCGCCGACCGAGAGTGGAACGGGGGGAGACCCGAGCGGGCAGAACGCACAGGCCGCGGCCGGTGGCGGGGCTGGCATCACGGACGGGTCGCCAAAGAGGTCGAGCTTCTCACGCGTCTGTTCCAAGCAGTCGATGATCCACTGCTCCGACTTCGCAGTGAACGGCACCGTCACCCCATCGTAAGCGTTGCCGACGAGGACCACTCCGTAGGCCACGGTTCCGCCGTCACAGACGGTGAGCAGCCGACCGAAGGCGGCCACCTTGGCGATGCACTCGATCGGCAGCATGCCTTCGGCGTCGAGTCGCCGGGCTTTGACGACGGGGATACGAAGAGACCCGCGACGCAGCACACGCCAAGGTCGGCCTTCCAGCCGGAGAGCTTCGTCGCGGAGTTCATCGTATTTCACCGAATCGAACCCCGCTTTCAGCAATCCCCACCAGTTCACGGGCTGAAACGCCGTCGATGTCTCGTCAGGCTCGCACTTACCCGCCCGGGTCGCTTGTCGCCGACGCAGCGCAAGCGTCACTACGGCGCAGAGCTGGCGAAAAACCAGCCACGCCGGGAGAGCGGTGAACCACGCGGCGAGCAGGACCAACAAAAAATGGACGCCAGCGACGTAGAGCAGGGCCGTCCACATCGGAGCACAGAGCGCCAGCGCCGAGTATCGCCAGAGCCGATTCATCCCGGCGTTGAGTTCTCGTTCGATCGCCGCAAGGTCGTACGCCGGGAGGAAGTCCAGGTTGCTCTGAGGCGTCTCCGGCTCGTCGTCCCACGTTCGCTCCGACGCAAGCACTCCGGCTCGCGCGCATCGGAGAAACTCGGCAAGTGTGTCGACGCGCAGCCACGCGCCGGCGGCGATCGTCTCATTGGGCTGACTCGTTACGCGGCTTACTTCCACGACTGAATTGCCTTCAACACGGCCTGGATATTCGGTGGGCGCTCGCTTCGCTGCTTTCTCAGACATGCCGTGACGATGTCGAGCACCGGTTTCGGCAGGTTCACCTTCGCGAGCGTTTCAGCTTCGCGACCCTTCGCCAGCTTCATGCCGCTAACCACGTGAGCGAGGATACGGCCCCACGAGTAGAGGTCAGCCTGCTCGTTGACGTCGCCGCCGGCTTCGACTTCTAAGGCCCGATACGGGTCGTCCGGCCATGCTTCCCTCTTGGAAACGGTCGGCGCTCCTTCCAGGATCTTCGCCAGCTCGAAGTCAGTGAGCACCGGCGCGCCGTCCTCCGCCCGGAGAATCACGAACCGCGGCGAAAGCTCGCGGCGGACGACGCCGGCTCTATGAAGCGCCGCGAGACCTTCCGCGATGCCGCCCATGACGGTCGCCGCTTCGTCACGGCGCAGGGGTCCTTCGAGCAGCCGCTCGGCGAGCGTTGTACCTTCGACCCAGCGGTCAATCACCCACCAGTGCGAGCCGGAAAGGTCGAGTGTCGCGGTGATGTTTTCTGCGACGTTTGGATGACGCCCGACGCGATCGCATGTCTCGGGGTGCCGACGTAACTGATCGTTCACCCGCTCGCGCTCGTGCTTCAACATTCCGAGGTCGAACTCCTTGCCGCGGGCGATGCGGTTCGGAAGCTCACGATGCCGAAGTTTCGCAAAACGATACTGGAAGCCGTTCGAGGTGTCCTGCCACCGGGAAAGGCGTTCCTCAATCCTCCATTCGTTCAACCAATCGTGCGGCCGCTCCGGAGGCGGGGGAACGTATCCAAGTTTCTCTAGCTCTTCCGGTGAAAAGAGTTCCTCATTCGTCTCCATCTTGAAGGCGATTCGGACTTTGTTGATCGACTTCATCGTGACCGGCCCGCCGCGGAGCATCTTCTTTGTGCGGTCGCCTTGTTGACCACGAAGTCATCGAGCGTGAACCCTCGCAAGGCCATGTTGCGACGGACAACGTCGCCGTTGACCCACCACTCGCGGGAAAACTCAACGTCCGCCTCGTCCTCCGGTTCCGCCACGGCTGCTCCTCCCGGTTCGGTCACTGACCGCAGTATCGCCCGATATTGACCTCGGATGTTGACGCCGAGATGCGCCCAATGACCACTGTTGGCCGGCACCGGCGCTACAACGTGAGGTGCCGCCGCCAGCTTGGACCGCAGCGCAACAAACTTCCCACAGGAGAACATCATGTCCGAGTTTGGAGCCGAAGCAAAGATTCCGATCGGAACGCGGCTGATCGCCGTCGACGAGCTGGCTACGATCCTAAGTACGTCCGAGCGAACCGTCTGGCGACTGCTTTCCGCCGGTCGCTTGGTTCGGCCCCTGCGACTCGGAGGCCGCAGCGTCCGCTGGCGGCTCGACGAAGTCTCGCGATGGATCGACGCGGGATGCCCCATCGTGGGTGGCAGCGATGACCAGAACCGCAAGCCCCTTTGAATCACCCCGAACGCGAGGAGCGTCGAATGGCTTCCGTCTACAAGCGTGCTCAGGACAAGGGCAAGAAGCGGGCGCCGTGGTACATCGGCTACACCGACCACACCGGCAAACGCTCCACGGCGAAAGGTTTCACCGATAAGGGCGAGACCGAACGGCTCGCCGCCAAGCTCGAAGAGGAAGCCCGCCTCGTCCGCGAAGGGCTGTTGGAGCCCAAGGCGACGAGACGCGCGAGCAAGAAGCGCCCACTCACCGAGCACCTCACGGACTTCGAAAAGCACCTTCGCAACCGCGCCGTGAGCGAGAAGCAGGTCTATGAGGTCGTCACCAA
>JACCRE010000057.1 GCA_013813775.1 Planctomycetaceae bacterium | reverse complement strand
GACGAACTGCGAGACATCTGCCGCCTCCGGGCAACCCGCGCCCCGCCCGCCAAGCGACGGCTCGGCGGCACTGCGAAACGCAACCACGCCAGTCTCGCAGATTACCTAGCATGGCGCAATCGCCCTGAGGAGCCGAGCCTCCAATCGGCATCCGGTTTTGATCGCCTTAGCGGGGCGACGCCCTCCGCCTCGACGAACGTTGCGGGCACCTTGCTTGTCGAGTCTCGCGAACGACATCCGGCCAGCGAGATCAGCAGGCTCGCCGAAACGATGAGCAAGGCCATACGAGGCGGTTGCAGCGATTCACCGCTCATCGGCCTTGGCTTTCTCGGCGAGTTCTCGATGCTTCGCCGCCATATCGGCGAATCCGGCGGGCTCATCCGCCTTGCCTGCGTAATACTCGGCGAGTGCGTGATGGGTCGGCCCGTGGTCTGGTTCGTAGGCCAAAGCGCTGCCCAGCCAGATGAGACCTTGTGGCTCGGAGACGTGTTTCAGAAAGACCGTGCCCATCAGATACCGCGCCTCGACGTCCGCCGGATTCGTGCGGAGCCGGTCCACCAGCCGATCGGTGCTGTCGAGAGCGGCCTTGGCGTCATTGTAGAGCCGCAGTTGCTCGGCGGCTTCCGTCGTCTTGCCCTGTTGCCGCAACGCGGTGGCGTACGCGTAGCGGACGCGTAGCGGACGCGCCAGTTGCGTGGCTGCGCTTCGAGCACCGCCGCGAATCGTCGTTCGGCCGCCGGCCAATGACGTTCCGCAGCTTCAAGCCGCCCCCATTCCTCGTCGAGTTGGCCAAAGGCGCCTTCTATCGGATCGCCGACGATGCACAAGGCGATCTCAAGCCGTTCCGGTGGAGGCGTCTCGATCCGCTCGAGCCGGCTGCGGGCGTCGTCGAGCCGACCCATCTCCCGGAGGCAACGCACCGCGCCGATCAGGGCCGGTAACGGCTCAAAAAGAACTTCCGCGCAGGCCTCGTACAGCGCGAGCGCCTCTTCAGGCCGTCGCTCGGCCAGCAGAACACGAGCCAAGTTGTACGACGACGATGCGTGTTCGGGATTCGCCGCGAGTGCCGCCCGAAACTCTTTCTGAGCGCGTTCGACGTCCGATCGGTGCTCCGACACGCGGCCTGCGAGATAGTGCGGCTGCGGATCGTCTGGAAAGTCCTCCTGCCAAATCTCGATCAAGCCCATCGCGTCGTCGAGACGGTATGCGGCGATGTGGCCGCGTGAAAACGCCTCGGCGACCTCGCGAACTTCCTGACCCGCCGCAAGCAGCCTGGCCAGTTCTCCCTGGACGTTCGGCATCGACCCGCTTTGCGCCGAAATGAGTCTTGCTTCAAAGGTGATCGCGTCGGGATCAAAGCCGAGGTTCGCGGCGCGCTCCAGCGCCGTTCCGGCTTCGTCGAGGCGGCCTAGCTTGCGTTCGATCCTTGCGGTGACGAACGCCAGCTCGGCGTCGTCGCGACCGATGCCGCGAGCGCGGTCCAACCAGCGAACCGCGGAGGAAAGATCGTCGTCGCCCAGGGCGGATCGAACGCGAGCGAGGCACCAGGCTCCAGGGAGGTCGAAACCGACCGCTGCGGCGAGGCCGGCGACGACGGTTTTTGAGCTTCCCGCTTTCTCCACACTGTTTTCGATAGGGCAAAGGGTGAGACCAACGAAGCCTATCAGGCGATTCGCCGGCGGGGCGTTCGCCGCGTTCATGTTTGCGGCCATGTTGTCCGGCTGTGGCGGCGATACTTGCTCACTTTTTCGTCGATCTCGGTTCACCCGAGCGAGCACATCACCCCAGAACCTGCTCCCGCAGCCGCGTCAACAGCTGCACCGCTTGGCCGATATCGGCCTTCTGCCGCACCGGATCCTGCGGAATTTCGCGTTCGATGGTGAGCGGGCCGTCGTAGTTGAGGTCTTTGAGAGTTTGCAGGTAGGTGGCCATGCCGACGTCGCCGTCGCCCAAGGCGACCTCGCGACCCCATTCCTTGCCGCGGACATCCTCGGCCGCCCAGGTCGCATCTTTGCAGTGCACGCTGCGCACGAGATGCCCGACCTGCTTGAGAGCCGCGATCGGTTCGCCGGTGCCGTACAGAATCATGTTCGCGGGATCGAAGTTGATGAACAGGTTCGTGCGACCGGAGTCGGAAATGAACTTCAGCAAGTGGCTGGCCGTCTCCTGGCCTGTTTCGAGGTGCAGTCGCTGTCCGTAACCGGCGAGCTCATCGAGCAGCTCTCGCGTCGCGGACAGCACACCTTCGTAACTCGGCGAAGTGTCTTCGGGAACGAAGCCGATGTGCATGCCGATGGCGTCGCAGCCGATGTGGCGCGCGAACGCGGCGATCTCTTTCATCTCCGCGAGTCGGCTGGCGCGGGTCTCTTCCGGCACAAGGCCGATCGTGCGGGCCGTCGTCGGAATATCGGCGTAGGACTCGCCCTCGAAGCCGCCGAACACGCAGGTCACCGTCACGCCGGCCTGTTCTGCGTCTTTGAGGAACCGCTGGGCGGCGTTTTCCGATCGATTGCCCGGATGCGGGGCATGCAACTGGACGGTGGGAATGCCGAGTTCCTTCGCGACGTCGAGACGGACCCCTAGTCCGGCATCGACGCTGCTGAACACACCGATCGGCCATTTCTCCATCGCAAACTCCCAAGCTTGAATCGCGCGCTCGACACATTGAAGCCGACCGGTTGCAACCGGTCGGCTTCCTTCGCATCGTAACGCGATCCCTGGCTGTTGTTCCACCCGCTCCGCGAAACGCCGCGATTGCGAGACGTACATGACGCCCGCTGAAGATCCCGCTGCGACTCGCTCGGCACGCCTCAGCCAGATCGCGGCCGCGATCGTCTTCGTCGTCGTGCTGTTCGCTCCGGTGGGCGATGACATGCCGGGAGCGGCCCGCCGCACCGCCGCCGTGGCCGCCGCGATGGCCGTGCTCTGGTTGACGCAAGCGGTGCCGTTGGGGGCGACGAGCCTGATTCCGTTGCTCGCATTCCCGTTGCTTGGGATTCAGTCGGCACGAGACGTCAGCCAGTCCTACATCAACGACAGCGTGTTTCTCTACCTGGGCGGCTTCATCATCGCGCTCGGTATCGAACGCTGGGGGCTGCATCGGCGGATCGCGTTGCACGTGGTGCGCGTCGTGGGGGTCAGTCCGCGTCGCATCGTGCTCGGTTTCGCGCTGGCGACGGCGTTTCTGTCGATGTGGATCAGCAACACCGCCGCCGCGATGCTGATGATTCCCATCGCGATCGCCCTGCTGCATTCGATGGACGAACTCGCCCCGGCGAGCGGCAGGCGTGAGTTTTCGACTGCGTCCGAACCGGCTGCGAGCGCCTCTGATCCCGATGCTCGCAAACTCGGCGTCGCGCTCATGCTCGCCGTGGCCTACGCCGCGAGCATCGGCGGCATGACGACGCTCGTCGGCACGCCGACCAATATCAGTTTCCGGCAAATCTTCGCGACGACTTTTCCGGATGCCCCCGACGTCTCGGCGGGACAATGGATGACCTCGTTCGTGCCGCTGGGTGTCGCAATGCTGCTTGTGATGTGGCTTGTGCTGACGTTCAACCTGCGACCGTCGCCGGGCGTGGCGTCGCTGGGTCGATCCTTCTTCAGCGAGCGGTTGCGATCGCTCGGAGCGCCAAGCCCCGCGGAACGACGGATGTTCGTCGTGTTCGCGGCGACGGCGCTGCTCTGGCTGTTCCGCACGCCGCTGTCGATCTCGGGCGATCCCGACGCTTCTCCGCTCGTTCCCGGTTGGGGACCGCTGATGGCGTCGGGGCTGAGATCCCTCGGGGTCTCGGAAGACGCCGCTGACGGCATGGTCACCGATTCGACCGTGGCGATTCTGATGGCGGTGGCGATGTTTTTCATTCCGGCGGGAAAGCCTAGAGACTTGGACCTGAAGGCTGACGCCCGCGGCTCGACGCGGTGCAATCTCATGGACTGGCCGACGGCGAACCGCTTGCCGTGGGAGGTGCTGTTGTTGTTCGGCGGAGGCTTCGCGCTCGCCGACGGCTTCGCGGCGTCGGGTCTCTCGGGTTACGTCGGCAACGAGTTCGCGAACGCCTTCGGCGGACAGCCCGCATGGGTTCTCGTGCTCGCAACCTGCGCCTTGCTGACCTTTCTCACGGAGTTCACGTCGAACACGGCGACCTGCAGCATCGTGCTGCCGATCCTCGCTCCGGCGGCGGTGCGGATGGGCGTCGATCCCCGCCTGATGATGGTCGCGGCGGCCCTGTCGGCGAGTTGTGCCTTCATGCTGCCCGTGGCCACGCCGCCGAACGCGCTGGTGTTCGGCTCCGGCCGCGTGACGGTCGGCGAAATGGCCCGGAAGGGCCTCACGCTCAACCTGATCGGCATCGTGCTCGTGACGCTCGCGATCCTGTGGTCCTACGCTCCCCAGGCCGGCATCGTGGCGAACGAAGTGCCGGAATGGGCGCGCAGCACGACACCGGAGCGGCGTTGAGCAGCAATTACCGAGGAGCGATTGGCTTTTAGCCGTTAGCGATCAGCCCTCAACTTTCTTTCATTCTGTCTCCTTGTCTTCTCCCGTCCTCCGTTCTCCCGTTCTTCCCTCCTCTTTCCCTTCAGGGAAAGAGTGGAGCGCGCTCCCCTGTCCCGCCCGTTTCGACGCGGCGACACCGGCCCTTGCCGGTCGGACACCCCCTTGGGGGCGAGCCGAACGACGCATCACGCACTACGCGTGACACGCCGCCGTCGCGTGAGGTGGACGTCCGCCGCCGGGG
>JACCRE010000052.1 GCA_013813775.1 Planctomycetaceae bacterium | reverse complement strand
AGCAGCCCGTTGAAGTATTCAAAATGCCTCGCGACGCGTCTGAGTCATGAGCCGAATTCCCTGCATTTCTCGACATTTGGCTGGTTCGTCGGCCGGTGCCGTCGATTACTTCAACAGGCTGTTAGCATGTCGAACATCATCCATCGCGGCGGTCGCCGCTCTTCCTCGCCCGAACTTGCCATCGGTGTGGTCGTCTGCTCCATGCTGCTGTCGGCATGCACCGATAGCGTCGCCCCTCGACCGACCGGTCAGATCGGTGGTGGCAACGCCGCGCCCACCGGTTTCGGCAACGACATCCCGATCGCTTCAGGCGGACCTCCCGTCGTCGGTAACGCGGGCGGCACCTCGCCTGCGCCGCCGAGATCTCACGACGCTCCCACGGCCTCGAATGACGTTGCAGTCTTGCCAGACGTGAAGAGCGTCGGCGACGACTTTTATGAAGCTGCCGCGGAGGTCGGCTCGAAGGGACCTGCCGGACCGCCCGTTTTGCCCGACGAACGAGGCGAACAGGCCGTTGCGAAGGCCGCTGCGGATCATCCGCCGCTCGCGACGTTCGATGCCGCGGCGGCGGAGACGCTGCCAACGCCGAACCCGGCGACGCCCTATCAGACGATCGTCGATCCCGCAAACGGCAACGGCGGCACGACGAAAGAGCAAATTGAACTGAAGACGACGGCGTCAGAAATCGATCGCATCCGTTTTTCGGCGCCGGATTCGGCTCAGGCCGTCGTTGCGAGTCGTCATTCGGCTGCCGGACAGCCGGACCGGTCGAGGCTGGATCGATACGATCTCGCCAGCGGCAAGCATGAAAGTCGAGCTGAACTTCCGGATCGTGCCGCGTTGCTCGACGTGTCGCCTGACGGACGGCGCGCGCTCGTTCGTTTAACGTTTGGTCTTCCGCCGGAAGGTAAGCCTGCCGCTTCGAACACACGACTCGACGTTTGGGAACTGGCTGAGTCGGAGGGGCAGCACATCGTCGGCTGGCAACTTGGCGTGAAATCGGACGGTTCACCTTCGGTCCCTGTCGATGCCGCGTTTTTCGACGGAGATCATGTGGTGACTCTCGACGACGCAGGCATGCTCATGCTCTGGAATCTGGCCGAGCAGAAGGCTGTTTATGTCGTTGACACCGGAAGCCGCGGCCCGCTGCTCATGACGCCGGGACGTAAGTATTTTGCTCTGTTCACCGGCACGACCTTCGCCGCGTTCGACGCTGCTTCGGGTGCGTTTCGCGGAATCATGACTCCGCCGCGTCCTACGCTCGCGGCCTGCCGTGATGTCGCGTTTTCCCCGGACGGCAAGCAGCTTGCGGCCGTTCTGCGTCGCCCCGCCCAATCTCTCCTGTGTTGGAACGCCGATGCCGGGCGGCCCGCCTATGAGTTCGAGGCGCCGCTGGGGCTGGGCCAGGGCCTTCACTTCGGATCGGACGGCTACCTGGTCGTCGGTGGAGTGCTGTTTGACGTCGATCGAAAGCGACCGACGTGGCTGTACGTCGAGAATGCGAACAGTCGCAATGCCGGCACAAGCCCCGATCGCAGACACTGGATCGTCGCGAAGCCGGCGTTTCGCGAGACGTCGCTGCAGGCGGTTGAAGCGCCGAGTGAAGCAGTCATCGCGGCGATCCAGACTCCGGCCAATCTTTCGGCTCCGCAGCTCGGTCCGGGGGATAGCGTCGCCGTCCGGCTCGACATGAAGAACTTCACCGGCGACCGGAAAGAGTTCGAGTCGCAACTTGCCCGATCGCTCGGCCAGGTTCTCGATGCCAGAGGCCTGCGTCTCGACGGCGATGCCGATGTCATGCTGGATCTGAAGCTTTCAGAACGCAGAACCGGAGAATCCATCAGCTTCAATTCCACGGGAATCGGTGGCGGCGAGGCCGTTCCTGCGCATGAAATTGATTTCACGATTTCCGTCGTCGGTAAAGACGGCAAGGGTCTGTGGTCCGACACGGGACGAGTTCCGCCTTCCTATTTCTTTGCGAAGGAGAAGGATAAAAGTCTCGAAGCCGTTCTGCTCGAAGCATTGTGGCAAGCGGCTCCCGCCGCAATCGCGGCGGAAATCGAAGAGTCGATGCCGGCGTATATTCGAACGCCTGCAACCGAAAACACTCTTGGTCAGACCAGGCTTTGGGCGGGGCCGGATGATATCTCGCGTCCTGGCGGCCTTTCGGTCGCCTCCAGCGGCGAGTCGTCGGCAAGCGAGGCCGACGCGGTGGAATCGACTCCGGTTCGCCAACCAAAGACGACCGTGCCGGTGTCCACGTCAGGCGTGCGCGATCTCCTCGTGGTATCGGCGCCCTACGGTTGGCTCGTGACCACGAGCGACGACGGCAGCGTTCGCATTTGGGATCCTCGCACGTTTCGTCGAATCGACGAAGTCCGTTCCGGTCGCGCAGGTGCGACGAAGCTCGCGAACCATCCCAACGGCAACTCGTTCGTCTTCGGCACCGAGGACGGACAGATCCGCTCTTACGATTTGAACCGAGCCAAAGCGGCAGGTGGCTATGACGGGGCCAGCGGCGCCGTGACCGCCGTGGCGTTCACCTCCGAACCGACCCTCGTCGCGGGCACTCAAGGCGGACGTGTTTACCGTTGGGCGGAAGACAGCCATTCTTCGCCAGCCACCATCGCCGATGGCCAATCGGCCGTGACGGGGCTGGCCAGCGTGCCCTTTTCCAATCGCGTCGTCGTCGCGTGGGCCGACGGCACCGCCAAACTTCTCGATGTCGGCACCGGCGACGTCGTGCATTCTTTGGACGTCCAAGCGGGACCGGTTCACGCAGTCGCTGTCTCGCCGGAAGGCCAGACGGCGATTCTCGCCACTGAGGCGGGCGGAGCGGTCCTTGTTTCTCTTTCGACCGGTAAGGAAACGGCGCGAGTCGGCGACGGTTCGACCACCAGCGTCGCGTTCCGGCCGGATGGAATCCAATTCGTGACCGGAAACCGTCTTGGGCGTGCCGTGCTCTGGCGAACCGCCGATCAAAGCGCCGAAAGTCGGCTGGAAGGCGCGGGCGGTCAGTTTACGAGCATCGTTTTTTCGACTAATGGACAGGCCGTCGCCGCCGCTGTCGCCGGACGTCGCGTCGTGCCGGTTTGGGATCTTTCAGCGGCCGCGCAAGGCGGCCGGTCGGACGGTCCAGATGCAGCGCACGACTCCCCGACGCCGATGCGCGTCGGGCCGCGGCGCGGATTCGGCCCCGGCGCGGCCCACGGGCCTTAAATCTACACCGCCGTCGCGTGTCGACGGCAGACTATCGTGCTGAGTCACCGGCGACGACATCTTCGAGCAATGTCTCAAGTCGCGCAATGACAATAGGCGTGGAATAAACACGCTCAACGTGCTCGCGTGCGAGCTGAGCCGTTTCTCGTGCGGCCGCCGGATGCTGTGCCTTCTCGCGAATCGCGGCGGCGAGCGAGACAGGATCGCCAACTGGAACGAGAGTGCCGAACCGTCCGTCCGCCAGGACTTCTCTCGGTCCGCTCTCGCAGTCGCTGGCGATCACCGGAATGCCGCAGGCCATCGCTTCCAGCAACGCCCCCGGCATCCCTTCGTTGAGCGACGGCAGACAAAACAGGTCGCAGCGCCGCAGGTAAGAGAAAGGATTGCGGCAGAATCCGACGAAATGGATGTTCTCGGCAATGCCTCTTTCCGCGGCGAAGCGTTCCAACACCGACCGCAGCGGCCCATCTCCGAGCAGATGCACGCGAAGATTCGGCAGGTTTCCGTCGCCGATCAAGCGCGCCGCCGCGTCGATCAGGTAACGGTGCCCCTTCTCTGGCACGAGCCGTCCGATGGCGACGACATGAAATCGGTCGGGTTCGAGTCCGGGAGCCGGCTTCGCAGCGAGCCCGTTGATTTCTTCGAAGTCGATCGCGTTTGAGAGAACGATGACGCGGTTTCGCGGAAGGTTATAGAACGTGGACAGGCCGTTCGCCGCGCCGTCGGAAAGCGCGACAACCGCCGCGGCTCTCTTGTAGGCGCTTTCGATCAACCTTCGCTTGACCAAACGAAAGCGCCCCGCATTGCGATGGAAGTCCCGGCGCGGATCGCTGGCATCGATCGCGACGAGCGGCGTCGGCCGGCGCCGCGCGGCGGGTGCCCCGATCAGGGTCAGATGAAACGTTCGCGTCACCAGGACGTCGGCTTCGAACTCATCGAGCACTCGACCGAGATCGTGAATCTGCTTTCGATGGATCCCGCCCGGCAGATAGATTCTCGCTGGAGGCACCCGCTCGTCGAACGCGAAGACCGGCACGCCCGCCGGCAACTCGTCGAGCAACGGGCCTCGTTTCGCGACGAGGTAGAGCCCCGGCGAGAACTTTTGCCGATCGAGATGTTTCAGGTATCTAAGAAGTTGCCGTTCGGCCCCGCCTACCTCCATCGATCCGATCGCGAACAGGACGCGCAGAGGCATGGCGGCGAGGTTCGCGAGAGGACGACCGGATCAATCGTTGCGCAAGAGCCGGATCAGCAGGATGCGGACGATTCGATCTTTGGCACTGACTTCGAAGACCACCTGTGCGCCTCCGACCGCCCAGGCGCGTACCGTTGGATCCTCAGAAAGCGGTCGCCCTCGGAGATCCGCGTTCACGGCGAGTTCGCTGTCGACGAGATCATTCAGCTTCGTCAGCCGTGCGCGTTCCGCCGAATCCGCCGCTCCGCGAGTTCCGTCTTGAGTTCGTCCGGCCAGGTGACCGTGAATCGCGTCACGACCGCCGCTCCGATTGGAGCGTGCGAAGACAGTCATTCAGTTGATCCGTCGTCAGATCACGCGCCGGATCGCTCCGACGGCGACGCTGAATGATCGCAAGCTCCTCGTCGGAAAACACCGCTTCCTCTTCCGGCTCCTCCGGCGTGATGCGGGCAATGATGGCACCTGACTCGTCACGAATCGAAATCGACCGATCTTCGCCGCCAAGAAGTTCTCCGATCGGCGTTTTCGCGGACTCTTCCGTCAGCACGAAGTCTCTCATCATCGGTCTCCCAATGCGTCATTCGCCGTTCATTCTATCTTACGCTTCGGCAGTGTTGTAGACATCAAGCGTCTCTCGACACGCTGCGACAGGCCCGCCGGCCTTCTATGCTTCGTGTGACTGTCAGTCAGGATCGCTTGTTCGCCGTCTCCGATCGCGTGATCTGAGCCCACACGTCGCCGCCGAAGAGATCGATCAACTCAGCGACGCCGGCGGCGACCAATTCTTCGCCGCCGACGAACTTGCCGGGGCGCGTCCAGACGGCGAGCGCTTCTTTTTCAATGGGCAGCATTTTCGTCAGCAGATCGTCGAGATCTTTCTCCATCACCTGGAAGTGTCGGGCCCATTCGGCGGCTTCTTCCATCCGAACATTTTCTTCGCTGTGCCAGCGGACCGGATGGAACAGCAGCGTCGCGTGGCGGGTCACGAAACGTCGCTTGCAGGCGGCGAACGGCATGATTGCGGCACTGCTGCATTCGCCGGCCACGACGGCCGTCGCATCGAGTCCTCGCAGTCGAATCATGCTGGCGAGGCTCAGGCCGACATACGCGCTGCCGCCGCACGAATCGAACCAGATCGTGCCGCGGCTGCCGCGCGGCACGGCGACGAGGCGGTCGAGCAGATCGAACTGCTTATCGGTCAGATCTCCGCAGATGACGAGTTCCCAGCTCGCATCGCCGCCGCGACCGTTGGCCCAGGCGCCGCCGACGGCGGGATAGGGACCGAGTCGCCGTGGCGGCGGCGGTTCAGGCTTGTCCAGTTTCTTCTTCGCGCGACTGGGTGGAGAAAACCGAGCGTGCGGCCGGTTCTTGACAGCGTCCGTCTGCCTCTTCATCGTGACTCAACACCGTTGTTTGATGGGAGAGGGGGCGTTTCCCCGTTCCCGCGCTTGTATCCCTCAACCGCGGCGGTTGCAACCGCGCGGCTGGCAGACGAAAGGACGCTCGTGCGACTTCTCATCATCGCGGCCTTGCTCGCGTTCTCCCCGGCCCTCGGCCTTGCCGCCGACGACACCGTGCGCCTGGAACAGGTCGCCGGCACGATCGAGATCACGATCGGCGGCGAAAAGTTCGCGACCTATCACTACGAGGGCTTCGAAAAGCCGTTCATGGAGGACTTGAGAGGACCCGGTGGAGTGATCGTCACCAGGTCGCTCAAGAAAGAGGCCGTGACAGACCACCCCCATCACAAGGGGCTTTGGGCCTCGGTCGATGAAGTCAACGAGAACAAGCACTGGATGGAAGGGCAGCCGATCCGAGTGGAAAGCGTCGAGATTCTGAAGGCCGAAGGTGATCCCGCCTCGTTCCGAATCTCCAACACCTGGCTCGGCAATGACGAGAAGCCCGTTCTGAAGGAGGACACGACGGTCCACGTCTTTGCGGATCGTGTCGTGAGCTACGACATGAAGCTTTCACCGGCCGGCGACGAACCTGTGACCTTCGGCGATACAAAAGAGGGCTTCTTCGCCATTCGAGTGCGTGACGAACTCCGCGAGAAGGGCGGGACGGGCAAGATCGTCAATTCGAACGGCGCGAAAGGTGAAAGCGAGGCCTGGGGCCAGACGTCGCCTTGGGTCGATTACAGCGGCAGCGTCGAAGGAAAGCCGGTCGGAGTCGCGATCTTCGATCATCCGTCGAACTTCCGACCGAGCCGGTATCACGTTCGGGCTTACGGTCTCTTCGCCGTCAGCCCGTTTGGTGAATCGTCATACACCAACGGCAAGAACGACGCCCGTCCTTTCACGCTCGAAAAGGGCGATACGTTGCGGTTGCGTTATGCCGCCTTCATACACGCCGGCAACGCCGGATCAGCCGACGTCGCCGGGCGGTATGCTGCCTATGCAAAGGCGAAATAACTAAAAGGGAAGGCGACCCATGAGCCAAAGGATGATCACGATGATCAGAATGAGGCCCAGCACGCCGCCGGGACCATAGCCCCAGTTTCGGCTGTAGGGAAATGTGGGAAGGGCTCCGATCAGAAGGAGCACAAGAATCACGATGATAATCAAGCCCATCGGTCGATCTCCGGGTGCGAGTGTCTTTAGAAGTGCGTCTCGGTTCCACACTGACCGATTTGCGTCGGGCCGACTATCGGGAAACGTCTGATACCGCTGGCGGTGTCCGACCGAGCCGAAACCCATTTCGATCAAAACTCCTTTGAAATGAAGTCACATGACGACGATGTTTGATCGACGACAATTCCTCGAAACGTCCGCGGGTCTCGCCGCCGGGCTGTTTGTCTCAGGCGTGGCGGCTCAAGAGGCTTCGGCCGAGCCATTGCGCATCGGCCTGATGGGATGCGGCGGACGCGGGAAGCAACTCGTCGCGACATACTCGAAGCTGCAGGGCACCACGATTGCGGCTGTTTGCGATCCCGATCGGGACCGCCTCGCCGTGGCGGCAACGGAGATCGGCAAGCTCACGGGAAGCGACCCGAAAGCCGAAGCCGACTTCCGGACGCTGCTCGACGACAAGTCGATCGACATCCTGATCGTCGCCGCGCCGAATCACTGGCACGGTCCCGCGACGATTCTCGCGTGCAGCGCGGGCAAGCACGTCTACGTCGAGAAGCCCGCCTGCCACAACCCGGCCGAAGGCGAGATGATGATCGCCACGGCCCGCAAACATAACCGTTGCGTGCAAGTGGGCACTCAGCGACGCAGCAACGCCGCGATCATCGAGGGCATCAATCTCGTTCACGAAGGAGCGATCGGCACGCCGTACTACGCCAGGGCTTGGTACGCGAATCAGCGTGGACCGATTGGCCACGCCGAGGTCAGCGAGCCGCCGACCGAACTCAACTTCGACCTGTGGCAAGGCCCGGCGCCGCGCGTGCCCTTCAAGTCGAACTACCTGCACTACAACTGGCACTGGTTCTGGCACTGGGGCAACGGCGAACTCGGCAACAACGGCGTGCATGCGATCGACCTCGCTCGGTGGGCACTCGGCGTCGATCACCCCGAACAGGCGGTCTCTTCCGGCGGTCGCTACGCCTACGACGATGATCAGGAGACGCCCGACACGCAGGTCGTGAGCTTCAAGTATCCCGGCGAGAAGCAGATCATGTGGGAGGGGCTGTCGTGCAACCGCCACGGCCTCGACAAGACCGGTTTCGGCGTGACGGTGCATGGCAACGGCGGCACGCTTTCGATTCAGAGCGACGGCTACGTGCTGTTCGACGACCGCGGCAAGGAAGTGAAGAAGAACTCCGGCGGCGGCCCCGGCGACGCGGCACATGCCGAGAACTTTCTTACGGCCATCCGAGCGAATGATCCGACGCTGCTGAACTGCGAGATCGAGGACGGACACAAGAGCGCTCTCGCGCCGCACCTCGGCAACATCGCGCATCGCGTCGGCCGGACGATCACCTGTTCCGCCGAAAACGGGTACATCCAAGGCGACGACGAGGCAGCGGCGCTGTGGAAGCGGGAGTACGCACCGGGGTGGGAACCGGTGGTGTGACCGGAGACCTTATTCCGAACGTCTTCACAGCAATCAGCGAGTCGTTTCACGGCGCGCATCCCGTCGTTCAGGCTTTGCTGGCGGGTCTGTTCACCTGGGGCGTCACCGCACTCGGCGCCGCATCGGTGTTCCTCGCGCGAAACGTGAACCGCAAGCTGCTCGACGGGATGCTCGGGTTTTCCGGCGGAGTGATGCTCGCCGCGAGCTACTGGTCGTTGCTCGCACCGTCCATCGAGATCGCCGAGCAGCGGGGTGGGCCGGCGTGGCTTCCCGCAGTGGTCGGTTTGCTGGTCGGAGCGGGCTTTCTATTCGCACTCGATAAAGTGCTGCCGCATCTTCATCTTGGCGAGCCGACGGTGCACGCCGAGGGAGCGAAAACGACGTGGCGCCGGAGCGTGCTGCTCGTCTCGGCGATCACGCTGCATAACATCCCGGAAGGTCTCGCGGTCGGAGTCGCGTTCGGTGGCGCGGGTAGCGGACTTCCGGGGACCGGCATCGCGGCGGCCGTCGTGCTGGCGATCGGTATCGGCTTGCAGAACTTTCCGGAAGGCGTTGCCGTCGCCATGCCGCTGCGGGCCGAGGGCATGAGTCGCCTGAAGGCCTTTCAATGCGGCCAACTCTCAGGCATCGTCGAGCCCGTTGCCGCGGAGCACGGAAGAACGGAGAATTGAGGAGTGAGAATGGATGAATGTCGAAGACGAGAGAATGAAGTGACTGTGCATTCTCGAACTCTCGTGTTCCCGTACTTCCTTTTCCACGCCTTTGCGATCGCTCGTCCGGCGAGGTAAGCTATCAACGTCTGCTTCTGCGTTTCCCGCCTTCGCTTTGCCTGCCATGCGGCTCGTTCCAATCTTCGTCTGCGTATCCATCACTGCGGTCGGTCTGCTGACTCTTCCGGCGTTTTCGCAAGACGAGGGCGACGCCGCCCCCGCGGAGCCGGTCAGCTTTTACCGGCAGGTGCGGCCAATCTTGCAGCGGCAGTGCGCGGGCTGCCATCAGCCGGCCAAGCAGGGCGGCAAGCTCGTGCTCACGAGTTATGACGACCTGAAGAAAGGGGGCGAGAACGGCGTGAGCTTCGAAGCCGGCGATGCGGATTCGAGCAATCTCATCGCGTACATCTCAGGTGAAGACCCCGAGATGCCGAAGAACGCCGATCCTCTTCCGGCGGAGGACGTCGCGCTCATCGCCCGTTGGGTCAAGGAAGGTGCGAAGGATGACACCCCTGCAAGCGTCAAAGACACGATCGGGCCGTCGAACCCGCCCATCTATCACGCCCCGCCGGTCGTCACGGCTCTGCGGTACTCTCCTGATTCGTCTCTGCTCGCCGTCAGCGGCTTCCACGAAGTGCTGCTCCACCAGACGGATGGTCCCGATGCCGACGGCGCTCCCGTCGCGCGGTTGATCGGCCGAAGCCAGCGGGTGACGGCTCTGGAATTCAGCCCCGACGGGGCGACGCTCGCCGCTGTCGGCGGCGCGCCGGCATTATTTGGAGAGGTCCAGTTCTGGGATGTCTCGACGAAGGAACTGCGTCAAAGCGCGACGTTCGGACCCGACACCTTGTTCGGCGCCGCCTTCAGCGGTGACGGAAAGTACTTTGCCGTCGGCAGCGCCGAGAACCGGGCGCGGATCCTCAAGACGGAAGACCTGAGCCAGCACGTCAAGTTCGACGCACACTCCGATTACGTGCTCGGAGTGACGTTCAGCCTCAAGAACGATCACCTCATCACGGTGAGCCGTGACATGACGGCGAAGTTGGTCGTCGTCGAGAACGGCCAGTTCGTCGACAACATCACGAGCATCACGCCGGGCGCTCTCAAGGGGGGACTTACGGCGGTGCAACTACGCCCCGGGCAGGAGCAGATCCTCATCGGCGGCTCCGACGGCGAACCGAAGCTCTACAAGATCTTCCGCGAGCAGGCCCGCGTCATCGGCGACGATTTCAACAAGATCCGCGCCTTCCAGCCGCTGGAAGGCCGCATCTTCGATCTTCGCTCGAACGCCGACGGCACGAAGTTCGTCGTCGGAGCGAGCACGGCCTTGGGCGGGGCCGCTCGCATCTACGACGTCGAAAGCGGAAACCTCCTGCACGAACTGAAACTCGCGGAAGGCAAGCCCTTGCCCGCCCCGGTCTACGCCGTGGCCTTCCGTCCCGACGGGAAGCAGGTCGCGGTCGCCGGCTTCGACGGCTATGTGCGGTTGTTCGACGCCGAAACCGGCACGCTCGCCAAAGAATTCAGCCCCGCCCCGCTGACGCCCCAAACGGCGGCAAAGTGATCATCAGCAATGGAAGAGTAAACCGCCAAGTCGCCGAGGCTGTCGCGGTTCGTCATCGAACAATTGGGAACTCACCAAACTTCATGCCCCCTTGGCGTCCATGGCGCCTTGGCGGTTCAAAGAACCCGTTGGAGCGTATCTCGCCCATGACTTTCCGCCCGATCGCCGTCTTGCTGGCCTGCTGTGCGGTTTTGCCGCTTTCGGCCGCGGAGCCTGTGAAATCCTCTGCCGACGACGTGAAGTTCGTGAAGCTCACGGTCTTCCCGGAGCGACTCGACCTGTCGAACGGTCGCGACGCGCGGCGGTTGATCGTCGCCGGCTTGACCGACGACGGTCGCTCGTTCGACGTCACGGCGCGAGCGAAGTTCGAGCCGAAGTCGAACGCGATCACGATCGACAAGGACGGCTACGTCGTGCCGTCGAAGGCGACCGAATCGGCCGTGCTCGTGTCACTCGGCGGACTGACGGCCGAAGTGCCGGTCGCGGTGAAGGACGCCGCGGCGCCCGCCGTGCAGTTCATTCGCGACATCGAGCCGGTGATGGCGAAGGTCGGTTGCAACGCCGGCACGTGTCACGGTTCGCAGCAAGGGAAGGCCGGCTTCAAGCTCTCGCTTCGCGGCTATGATCCGCTCTTCGACTACACGGCGCTCGTCGATGACGTTTCGGGCCGGCGGTTCAATCGCGCGGTGCCCGAACAGAGCCTGATGTTGCTCAAGCCGACGAGCGGCGTGCCGCACGAAGGCGGCTTCCTGTTCGACGAGGACAGCCGCTACTACGCCTTAATTCGCGACTGGATCGCCGAAGGCTGCCGTTACGAGACGGCCGAGCGTCCGACCAAAATCGAGGTTTTTCCGCCCCGACCGTTGCTCAACGGCGTCGACGACGTGCAGCAACTGATCGTCGTCGCCTCCTATCCCGACGGCATGACGCGCGACGTCACTCGCGAAGCCGTCTACGAGACCAGCAACCTCGAAGTCACCGCCGTTTCTTCCACGGGCCAAATCAAAGCCCTGCGTAAAGGCGAGGCCGCGGCGCTTGTGCGATTTGAAGGCAACTATGCCTCGGCACCGGTCAGCGTTCTCGGCGAGACGGAAGGCTTCGAGTGGCTGCCCACACCGGAGTACGGCGAGATCGATCGCCTCGTCCATGCGAAACTTCAGCGGTCGAAAATCCTGCCGAGCGAACTCTGCAGCGATGCCGAGTTCCTGCGCCGCGTTTCGATCGACCTGACGGGTCTGCCGCCGACTCCCGAGCAAGTTCAGGCGTTCGTGAGCGACCCTCAGGAAAGCCGCGCGAAGCGCGAGGCGAAGATCGACGAACTGCTCGCCAGCCCTGGATACGTCGATTACTGGACGCTCAAGTGGGGCGACCTGTTGATGGCGAACCGCAAGGATCTGCAGGAACGTGGCGTGTGGGCGTTTCGCAACTGGATTCGCGAATCCGTGGCGACCAATCAGCCGTACGACGAGTTCGTAAGCGAACTGCTGACGGCGAGCGGCAACTCGATCGAGAATCCTGCGGCGAACTACTACCGCATCGGCCGCGAGCCGGAAACCGTGATGGAGAACATGACGCAGGTCTTCCTCGGCACGCGATTCAACTGCAACAAGTGCCACGATCATCCGTTCGAGCGCTGGACGCAGCGGCAATATTACGAGCTGGCCGGCTACCTGTCGGGCGTCGGCTTCGCGAAGGCCGACCGGCCGGACGCCGAGTACGTGTTCGCCCTCGACAAGCCGAAACCGGTCGTGTTTCCGCAGACGAACCAGCCGGTCGACGCGAAATTCCCGTTCGAACTCGCCGGCATGTCGCCGACGGACGAAGACCTGCGCGTCTCGTTGGCGGAATGGCTGACCGCACACGACAACCCGTACTTCGCGCGGAGCCTCGTGAATCGCTACTGGAGCTACTTCCTCGGCAAGGGCATCATCGATCCCGTCGATGACATTCGGGCCAGCAATCCCGCGACGAACCCCGAACTGCTCGCCTGGCTCGAACAGGATTTCGTGGCCAGCGGCTTCGACCTCAAGCACTTGATTCGCACGATCACGACGAGCGCGACGTATCAGCGCAGTTATCGAACAAATGCTTCGAATGAGACCGACGACGTGCTCTTCAGCCATTCGTTGCCGCGCCGGTTGACCGCCGAGCAGCTTTACGACTCCATCCTGATCGCCGCCGGCGCCCCATCGAACCTGCCGGGGCTGCCGCCGGGCTTCCGGGCGACGCAATCCCCAGATCCCGGCCTGAACGTCGAGTTCCTCGACCTGTTCGGTCGCGCCCCGCGCGAGTCACCCTGCGAGTGCGAGCGCAGCAGCGAAGTGAGTCTCGCACAAACGCTCAACCTCGTGAACGGCGAGACGATCGCCGCCGCGGTTTCGCATCCGGAAGGCCGCATCGCCAAGCTGTTGGCGTCTAAGGCGTCGGCGGAGGAGATCGCCCGCGGCATCTATCTCGCCGTCCTCTGCCGCGAGCCGACCGACGACGAACTGGAAAAGTCCGCCCGCTACGTCACCGAAACCGGCGACACGAAGATCGCGGCGGAAGACCTGATGTGGGCTCTGATCAACAGCCCGGCGTTTTTGTTCAACCGGTAAGACGATCCTGACCTCAGTGTCGTCAATAAGCTAGAATGCCGCGGACCACCTCCGCGGCATTTTTTATTCTGCCATGATCCGCCGATTCCATGTTCAGAACTTTAAGGCGCTGCGCGACGTCTCGCTCGATTTGACGCCGTTGCACGTTTTGATTGGCCCCAACGATTCCGGCAAGACGAGCATCCTTGAGGCTCTCGCAGCGTTTTGTCGTAGCGTCGATCATTCTCTTGCGGAATCGTTCCTCGGTACGTGGGAAGGACGCGATCTTGTCACTGCTGGAAGTGGCAGCTTTGAGCTAGGTTTCGAAGCCGAAGCAGAGGATCAACAGGGAAAACTCAACTACGGACTGCGAATTCGATTTCCCCAAGAGGCTCGGCAGGCGCAGCTAGTTGAGGAGACTTTTGAGGGAAATTCCACGATTGAAAATCTAGGGCTGATCGATCCGGCAATGTCATCCGTTGGGTGGTTGACGAAGAATCCTTCACGGACTGGAAGTTTTCCTCAAATTCCGGCGAGTATCGTAGAACGAGTTCGTGAGGCCTTCGGCAACTTGACCGTGCTACGCTGGACAGCACGAAATCTCGCGATGCCATCGGCACTGAATCCGGCGCGGCGCTATCGCCTTGAAACGGCCGGTTTCGGTCTGCCTAGTTTGCTCGACACTATCCTGTCTGAGAATCGGCAACTGTTCGACGCGCTCGAAGCTCGATTTCGAGCGATCTTCCCACAAGTGGAAACGCTGCAGCTTCCTCAGAGCCAGGCGTTTGATGCTCCCGTCGATCCGGCCGACAGCGTGCTTCCGTTTTCCAAAACGGTCGGTAAGGCTGTGCGGTTCAAGTTCGTGGGCCAGGAGCAAACGGTTCCGGCGTCGCAAGCGTCCGACGGTCTGCTGTATGTTCTGGGCTACCTCGCATTGCTTTACTCGCCACAGCCTCCGCGGTTGCTGTTGATCGAGGAGCCGGAGAACGGCATTCACCCCAATCGGCTCCGCGAGGTGCTTGGAATTCTTCGGCAACTCATCGACGAGCATCCCGGAACTCAAGTCATCATGACGACGCACTCGCCTTATGTTCTCGACGAGTTTCAACCGGAGGAGGTCACACTTTGCCGCAAGTTGCCTGACGGAACGATTTCGACGAAGCGACTTTCCGAGTCGGATACTGTGCGGAAGCAGATCGACGTTTTCACGCTCGGCGAAATCTGGACGGCCGAAGGCGATGAGGCGATCGCCGCTGAAACGCAGAAGGCCGGACAGCCATGAGGGTGCTGCTCGTCAGCGAGGGATATCACGAGCATGCTGACGCGATCTGGGGTAGCCCCGGCGACACCGGTGCGTTGGAAGTCCTCGTTCGTCGGCTGCTCGATCGTGAGATCGACTTCGAGAGCCGAAAGCCCAACGACCGTGATTTCCGGCGAGTCCGAGTCCACGGCAAAGGGCATGCTTACGAGAAAGTCGTCGTGGCGTTCCTACTCGAAGCGGAGCGGCGTGGGTTTGATGCCGTTGTCTTCCTCATCGACGAAGATGGCGACCAAGAGCGACGTGCCGCGATGGAAGCGGCACAAGCAAATCGTCGGTCCGCACTTCCGCGAGCCTGCGGTGCGGCTATACGTTCGTTCGACGCTTGGATGCTCGCGGACGAGCAGGCGCTGAGTTCCCTGCTGGGCATTGCAGTGTCGACAAGCCCTGAGCCTGAACGATTGCGGAACCCGAAAGCAATTTGCGAACGGTATCGTGACGAAGCCGGATGTAAAAGGCGTCTGCGCGACCTCTACGCGAATTATGCGTCTCACGCGAAGCTCAATTTGCTGAAACAACGCTGCCCCGAAGGATTCGGTCGATTTGCTGAAAGAGTCGAGAATCTCGCGAGGTAAGTCGCATCGCGGCAACTCGCTTTTGACGTACCGCTCTCGGGAATGCGCGGGTCCGTGAGTAAGGCAACGGGCCGGGGGAGAAGTGCGGCCGGCGGGTTACCATCGGAGAGATCCAATCTCTGGAGCCGCCGATGGTTTTCTCGATCAGTCCGGGTTCGTACTGGCTCAAGTCCGACGGCCGTCCTCCGCGCTACGCTGCGCTTGACGGCGATCTGACGGCCGACGTCGCGATCATCGGTGCCGGGATCACGGGGCTGACGGCGGCGGATCATCTCGTCCGCCAGGGACGCAAGGTCGTCGTGATCGAGGCCGGCCGGGTCGGCAGCGGCACGACGGGCGGTACGAGCGCCCATCTCGACGCCCATCCGGAACGAAATCCTCGCACGCACATTAGAGATTTCGGCGAAGACGCGGCACGAGCGTTCACGCGAGCGCGGCTGCAGGCGATCGACTTCATCGAACAACGCATCGGCGAACTCGGCGGAGATTGCGACTTCAAGCGGATCGACGCGTTTCTCTACACCGAAGATCCGGATCACGCCGATCGGCTGCGCGAGCAGGTTTCGGACTTCGAGAAGATCGGTCTGCCGTCGGAGATTGCGGGTCAAGACGTCGGCCTGCCGTTCGAGCCGGCGTTCGCGGTTCGGTTTCCGCGGATGGCCCGGTTCCATCCGATCGCCTATCTGCGGCTCCTCGCGGAAGCAGTGGCGAAGAGCGGCGGGATCATTCACGAAGAGACGTTCGCGCAGCCGCCGGAAGGAGGCGATCGGCCGACGATCGAAACGAACCGCGGCACGGTGCGCGCGAACGCCGTCCTGGTGACGACCCACTCGCCGTACCTCGGGATTTCGAACTACGACATGCGCGTCGCGCCGTATCAGTCCTACCTCATCGCGGCGCGCACCGGGAAACCGATCGGCGACGCGCTCTACTGGGACGACGCCGACCCGTACCACTACATCCGCATCGCCGGCTCGTCCGATCCCGGGCTGCTACTCATCGGCGGGGGCGATCACAAGACCGGTCAAGCGGTCGACGAGCGCGACGCGTGGATGAAGCTGGAGGACTATGCCAGGCAAAGGTTCGGGGACATCCCCGTCGAGCAAAGGTGGTCGGCGGAACTCTTCGAGCCGGATGACGGGGTGCCCTTCGCGGGCGCCGTGCCTTCGATGAAGAACGTCTACCTTGCCACCGGCTTCAGCGGCGTCGGCCTGACGTTCGGCACCGCTTGCGGCGGCCTGCTCGCCGATCTCGTCTCCGGTCGCGACAACGAGCTGGCCTCGATCTTCTCGCCGGCTCGGGTCAAGCCGCTCGCGGAAGCGAGCGAGTTCGTGAAAGAGAACCTGAACGTCGCCAAGGAGTACGTCAAAGGTACGTTCGAGGGTGAGAAGATCGATTCGCTCGACGAAGTGCCTGCGGGCGAGGGTCGGCTGGTTCGTTTCAAAGGTCATACGCTTGCCGTCTATCGCGACGGGGCCGGCCTCACGCACGCGATGTCGCCGGCCTGCACGCATGCCGGTTGCAACGTGCATTGGAATCCGGCCGAGACGACGTGGGATTGCCCCTGTCACGGAGGCCGCTACTCTGCGACCGGCGAGCGGATCTACGGCCCTCCGCCGCAGGATCTGAAGAAAAAGCCCTTGCAGGAGCTGTGAACCCGGTCATGTTTCGTCCAGGAACTTGCGCAGCCCCGTCAGGAACATCTGCACGCTGACCGTCGTGAGCAGCATGCCCATGAGCCGCTGCACGGCCAATGCCCCGCGGCGGCCGAGCGCGGCGGTGACGTGATCGGCGGCCAGGAGCACCACGGCTCCGAGCGACCACGCGATCAAGATCGCCAGCAACCATTCCGGCCAGCGATCGGGCTGCCGCGCCCTTAAAAGCAGGATCGTGGCCAATGCGCTCGGCCCGGCGACGAGCGGCACGGCCAGCGGCACGAAGAACGGCTCTCCTTCCGGTGCTCGGCCGAAGATTTCGGAAGCGTCGAGAAAGATCATCCGCACGGCGATCAGAAACAGCACGATTCCGCCGGCCATCGAGAGCGCCGGTTCGGAGATTTCGAGCAGCCCCAGCAGAGCGTCGCCCAGAAACAGGAACGCGACCATGACGCCCAACGCAAATCCGAGTTCGCGGGCAATGACCGCTCGCCGCCGGCCCGCGGGAAGGTGTGAGAGCAGCGATGCGAAGATCGGAGCGTTTCCGACCGGGTCGGTGACGAGGAACAACAACACGGCGGCGGACAAGACGGTCATGTGCGGCAACCGAGGAATTGAAGGGCCATCTTCGTGTATTCTGTTCGTTCGCGCGATGCAACGGATTTCGCGAAGAGGCGCTGACAAAGCCGTCATTCCTCTGCTGTGACTCGCGAATTCGGTCCCCCTCTCCTCTGGGGAGAGGGGAAGGGGTGAGGGGATGCCTTGCCGCTGCATTCCTGGGAGTTTCAGCCTCAACGACCACCACGTGAAAAGCGCAAGCGACGTGGCACGTCCACCTCGTCCCCTCACCCCCGACCCCTCTCCCGAGGGAGAGGGGAGTTGTGTCATAGCTGCTAACAAAGCCTTGGATCAATAATGACCGCGACTGATGATGGAGCCGGAACTCGTGTGGATTGGGAGACGATCCGGCGAGAATGGGAACTGCGGCCGGGCGTCACGTATCTGAACCACGGCTCGTTCGGACCGAGCCCGAGATCGGTCATCGAAGCCCGCGAGGCGTGGAGCCGTCGCCTCGAAGCGGAACCTATGGACTTCTTCGTCCGTGAGATGGAGGCCGAACTCGCGACGGCGGCGGACGAGCTGGGCCGCTTCGTCGGTGCGGCCGGCGAAGACTTGCTCTTCGTTCCCAACGCCACGTTCGCGATGAACATCGTCGCCGCGAACGTCCGGCTGCGTGCCGGCGACCAAGTGCTGGCGACCAACCATGAATACGGTTCGGTGATGCGGATCTGGCGCGATGCCTGCCGTGCCGCCGGAGCGGAACTCGTCGTTCGAAGACTGCCGCCGTTCCTCGATTCTGATGAGGAAATCGCGGCAACTTTCCTCGCCGGCATGACTGACAAGACGCGGCTGATCGTCGTGAGTCACGTCACGAGCCCGACGGCGGTTGCGCTTCCTGTCGAAGCGATCTGCAAGGCAGCGCGGGCGAGAGGAGTTCAGGTCTGCATCGACGGACCTCATGCCCCGGCGATGGTCCCTGTCGATCTCGCCGCCATTGGCTGCGACTACTATTGCGCGAGTTTGCACAAGTGGGTTTGCGCCCCCTTCGGCAGCGGCTTCCTTTATGTCGCCCCGAAGCATCAAACCGGGCTTCGGTCGCCGATCACGAGCTGGGGTGGAAGCATTTCCGGCCGCGAGGCGACCTGGAAAGACGAGTTCACCTGGTTCGGGACGTACGATCCGGCGGCCTTCCTGGCAGTGCCGACCGCGAGTCGCTTCCTTGAAGACGTCGGAATCGAACGCTTTCGGGGGCGCACCCATGACCTTGCACGGTATGCTCGCGCGAAGATCCTTGGCGTGACTCAGATCGAGCCAATCGTGGCGGATACGCCTGCCCGATACGGATCGATGATCGCGTTACCCTTGCCGCGGCTCGACGGCTTTGAAGGCGGTCATGGCCGCCAGGATCCGTTGCAGTTGCGACTCTGGCAGGAGGACTCGATCGAAGTGCCCGTGATGCACTGGGGTGGCCAACGCCTGCTGCGGGTCTCCTGCCATCTCTACAATCGCGAGGACGAGATCGACCGACTGGCCGCCGCGTTGCGACGAATGCTGTAAGAGCCGTTCGGCGGCGGTTACGGCAACAACCCGGGCACGTCGAGATCCGGCAGCTCAGAATCGTCAGCGTTCTCGTCGTCGTTTTCTTCGCTGGACAGTTCAGCGTCGTCGTCGGTCCATCCCTCTTGATCGTCTGCAGCGTGCCATCCACTCTGATCCTCATCGATGGGAAGAGCCGCGGGAGTATTGTGTTCCACTTCGACCTCGATCGCAGCCGGCTGAAGCTCGCCGATCGGCTTCGCCGTCGTTCGTCGCCAGCGTGAGATGGTCGGCTCGTCCTCGGCCGTCATCGTTGATGCGACCGACGGCATCACCCCCGAGGTTTCCACGATCTGCGGTTCACTCGCGGTGGGCTCCTTCGCCTGCGCCGTCGCGACGGGAGCAGCGTTTCCATAATGTGCGGCGGAGGCGACGCGCAAGGCTTCGGTCAGCGCCGCGTCTTGCGGCCAGAGTGCGTTCGCTCGCAGCAGAACGTTCCGAGCGAGATCGGCCTTTCCCTGTTTCAGCGCCGCGATGCCGCGGAGCAGCTCCACTTGCGGCATCGGCTCTTTGGCGACCCGTGCGAGGGCCGCAAAGGCGGCTTCGGCGACGGCGGGTTGATTCATTTGTAGCGCTGCGTCGCCGTAGCGGGTGTAGTCCGACACCGACAAGGGCGCCGAAGCCGCTTCCGCTTCGCGATAAACCGTGACCGCCTCGGCGTAATCGCCGTCAAAGTAGCGGCACTCGGCCAATCGCAGCTTCCAGCGGAGTTCCGAGGCATCGAGCCGCGCGACGTCACCGTAGGCTTTGGCCGCGCCCGCCCAGTCGCCGCGCGATTCTCGAACCCTTGCCAGTGAAATCGCCAACCGTGCATCGGACGGGAACCGTGCAACGGCCGCAGCGAGTTCGACTTCCGCAGCGGCAAGATTGCCGCTCGCGACCGTTCGAGCGGCCGCCAGCCGGAGCCGATTCGCCTCTGAGGGCGACTTGAACGCGCCGATCGAGGCCGTCGCAGATTTTGAAGGCGCGGATTGCGACGCGATCATCGACGGCGCGGCGGCCTGAGAACCTTCAGGCTCCGGGAGACGCTTCCACTGATTCAGCGACAGGTGCGAGGGCAGCGTCACCTGTGCCTCAGGTTCGCTGGCACGGGGAGCGGCTTCCGCCGATCTCAACGGCTCGGACGGAGAAGCGTTCTCCGCTGCCGCCGGTCGCGCGGGCGTCGCGGCTCTCGTCGACCAGCCGGGCCGAATGATCGGCAGTAACGTACCCTCACCCGGCGACGTCGGCGGGGCATGATGAAAGCTCTGCGGCCAGGCCGGAACGGTCGTCGTTCCGATGGCGAGGGCGATCAGCAGACGGCAAACATTGACAGGTGGCATGACTGGCGTCTCGTTGGCTTAGTGATCGGCTGCCGGCGAGCATGAGCGTCTCGGCACCGCATGTCAGGCGAGAATGTCCGCTAAGGTCGCACTGGCGGCGCAGGGGAGTAACTGTCTTCCGGGAAGGGAGCCGGCGGAACGAGCAGCGGTTCCATCGGGATCGTGGCGCGACCCAGGTCGGGCGGAGAGATGACGGGTGAATCGTCATAGGCGGGAAAACTATGCGTCTGCGGCCTTCCGAACGTCGGCGGCCACGAAAAGAAGCTCTTTCTGCGCGACTGAATCGATTGCTCGATTTTGTTCTGCAGCTTCAATGCTTCTCCATCATTCGTTCGCGTGGAAAGCGCGTGCCGCGTGTGATCGTGCGCCTGCACCAATCGACCTTTGCCGTAGAGGTCGGCGGCTCGCTCGGTGTGCATTCTCGCAAGATTGCGACGGCTGACGGGACTGAGCCGGTCGGTGAAGTAGGCGGCTCGAGCCTCGGTCTCGGTGCGGAGTATCTCCCCGCGTGCTTCCTCAATCGGATCGCACACGATGCGCGGGGTGATCAACACGATCAATTCGCTGCGAATGAGCCGTTCATCGGTCGTCTTGAAGGCATTCCCGATGATCGGGATCGAGCCGAGCAGCGGAATCTGTTCGACAACTTCTTCCGTCTGCTCGTCGATCAAACCGCCGATCACGACCGTCGACCCGTCGCGGACCATGACGTTGCTTGTGACTTCCGTGGTCTCGACCGTCGGCAGGCCGTTGATGTCGATGCTTCCGCTGCTTTGCTCGGGATGGATCTCCATGCGCACGTAGCCATCGGGTGCGGCGAATGGTCGAAGGATCAGCTTCGTGCCGACGTCGAGGAACTGAACGTTCTCGATCGTCTGTTGGTTGTTGAACGTCTGGGTTTTATAGCCGAGCCGCTTGCCGATGATGAGTTCGGCCTTTTGCTTGTTCAGCACGCGGACGCTGGGACTGGCCACCAGGCTCGTCTCGCCGATGCTCTCCAGCGCTTCGATGAAGCCCGTCACGTCGCCGGACAGGAATCCGTAACGCAAGCCCGCTGCCGATCGCAGAAACTCGGGCAGAGGCGGAACAAGGTCGTCTCGCTGGCCCGGGAATCCGGTGGACGCGCCCAACACGGCTCCGCTGCCGGTCGTCACCAGCCGTCGGCCGTCGCCGCCCAGTAACGCCAGGTTGACGCCGAACCGCAGATTATCGCGAAGTTGCACGCGCAGGATGTATCCCTCGATCACGACTTGCACCGGCGGCACGTCCATCTCGAGCACGATCTCGTCGATCTGCTTCAGCACCTCGGGATAGTCCATGACGACGAGTGCGTCACGCTGCGACAGCGTGTCTCCGCCGCTCTGCGTCGCATCGTTCGACAGGCCGACGGCGCTCGGACTCGTGACGGCGATCTTGCCGATCACGGGCGTCAGCAGCGGCATCGCCAGAGACTGAAGATCGACGACATTGATGTAGTTCGGGCGATAGACCTTCGTGGCGACCACTCGCAGCGCCGCCGCTCGGGCGTCGGCCTGCGTGCGCGGAAACACGAACAGCAGATTGTCTTTACGCTCGGCAACGAAGTCTTGCGGAGCCAGAATCGACGCCAGGGCCTCGTCTAATGTGACGTCTCGCAAGTTCAGAGTTACGGTTCCCGAAACGCCAGGAGCAGCGACGACGTTCCAGCCGGCCATTTGACCGAGCAGGTCAAGCACTTGGGTGACGTCTGCGGCTTCGACTTGGAGGGTGAATCGGTCAGGTTCGAATTCGCTCGGAACGGCGCGAACCAGCGGACCTGTCGAAGGCAACGGTGGCGTCGGCTTCGGATCGGCCGAAGGCGAAGTCGGCTCCGCGTCGCCGCGATCGACGGCTGTTTTATCCGCCAAGGGTTCGTCGGACTTCCGGAGTCTTCGAACCTCATCTTCGAGCGTTCGGAATCGCTCGGCGTTCGTGAAGCGGTCGATGAGCTGCCGCATCTCGCCGTAGACGTCGGCACCAGATTCCTGTTGCGGTCGCGTTTGCGCCTGGCTCAGCCGATGAACCTGCTGCCGGAGCGACGCCAGCTCGTCGGCAAGCGCGAATGAGCCTTGCGGCACCGGATCGGGAGTCGGTTCGGGGACACGTCGTTCGATGACCGGTGCATTGACCGGCGTGAACGCGACATCGATCGCGTGCGACGTCTCGTCGAGTTCCGCGAAAGGCGTGAGTCCGACGAGCGACGCGGAGTCGGGATTGCTCGACGCGAGTCGATGAAGCGGCGGTTCTATCGGTTTCGCGGTGTCGGCCAGAGCGGGTTCCGCCGTTGCTTCCCTCGTGTCGATTGAAGCGATTTCCGCTCGGCCCGTGGCCTCGGTTGATGCCAGGAACTGCGACGAGCCTTTCGGCGACGGCGCAAGCAGAAGGGCCGTCGCCGACAGACAGCCCCCGGCGAGGCACACTTTTGCCGCTGTGAAGAGATTCCCCCGCATCTCGTCGTCCCTGACGAATCGGACTGCTGGCGGTACGGCCGGCTATGGGTTGCTGCGAAACTTCTCGGCCGCAAACGGATCAATCCGCAACTCGATGCTCTGGCCGTCGGCATCCATCGTCACACGTCGCGATGCGACGCTGCTGAGCCGTACGTTCCGACCAGCGACGAGCATCACGTCTCCCTCGGAATACACACGGTTGTTGATCACAGCCGCGCGACGGCCGCCACCGATCATCGTGCTGCGTAGGTGGAGCTGCTGCGCGAGGTTCGCCAGATCAACGGAAGTCGTGCCCCCCTCTCCGTTGGATCGACCTTTGGCGACGGGCTTGGACGCGGGCGGATCGACGGCGAGTTCGGCGTCGAGCGGCAAGATGTCGTGATTGAACGCGAATGCGTTCGCGTTGACCTCGGTCGATTCGGCCGGCTGATAGAGTGCGTCCTCGGTCCGAATCTTTTCCAATTCGGTCCAACGGCTTCCATCCGAGGAGCGGTCGGATTCGGTCGGCGGGGTCGGAGTTTCGGCGGATGCGGCGACAGCGAGCGTCGCGACGTCGTGCTCAACCGTCGCGTCAGTGCGATGCAAAGCATTCCAGACCGGCGGAATCCAAAAGTAGCACCCGACCGCCAGCAACACCCCCAGCGCCGCCGTCTTCGGCGGACTGGCTTTCGCTTCGCGGAGGATACGTTCAGCGAGAGTCATGCGATGAAAAGGGTCGTCTTGCGAGTGACCTGAGTTTCCGAAAGTCGGTCGGTTCGGGTGCACGTCGTCTGATGGACCGCGAACCCTTAGCGAGCGAAGGATCAGAAGCGGCAGACGACACGAGAACCGTATCGGCTAGCGCCCGCCGGTATTATCATTTTCTTCGGCAAGAGTTCCGGAACCGGTCGAAGCCGCATAGACGACGAACCGGATCGTGCCTTCCAGAACCTCGCTCTCTTTCTGCGTTGCCTGTTTTCGCACGGTGACGTCTTCGATCACGTACAGCCTCGAGCTCTTCTCCAGTCCCCGTAGAAACCTGGTGAGCGCGCCAAGCTTCGCGCGGAAGTCGAGTTGGAACGGGTGCTCGACATACGTCGCTTGCGTTCGGACGGGCAAAGGTTCGATGCGGACAACCGCGAAGCCGCTCGTTTGAGCGACGTGGCTGATCGCGTGCAGCAGGTCGTGCGGCTCGGCGACGGCCGCGGACGAGGCGTCGAGGTACTCCCGCCGTCGGTCGAGACTCTTGCGAGCGGCGCGAAAACGATCGAGGACGATCGGGCCTTGCTCGATTTCCGATTTCGACGCGGCGATCTCCGCTTGTAGCGCGGCGCGAGCCTGTCGGCCGGGAAGCGCCACGGCCGCGATGAAGGCGATCGTCAGACCCGCCAGCGTCAGGAGCGTCAGAACCTGTTCGCGTCTGGTGTTCATACAGCGGCTCCGGTCGCAGGCAGAGGGCCGGCAGCCTCTGGTGAGACCGGCCGGCGAACCCGGAGACGCACCGAGAAGGTCCGAAGCTCGTGGCCGCGATACTCATAGCGATCGGTGAACAACAGGCGGACCTCGTCGTACACCCCCGCCTGCCGTAGACCGTTAAGGTAATGCGAGATCGTTCCGTCATCGGGCGCGAACCCGCGAACCGTTACGATCTGACGTGTTTGATCCGCTCGAAGTCGATCGAGGTCGCTCTGGACGGGAGGCTTCGATGCTTTCTCACCTCGAGGAGACTGCGTCGCCGGAATGCCGCCCGAAGGTTGCTCATCTCGAACTTGAAGCTCTAGAAGCGCGACACCTTCCGGCAAAGGTTGCGTCACAGCGGCCATCAAACGTGTCGAGGCGGGTCGCAGTCGCAGGCGGCTTCTCAAGTCGGCGTGCAGGCCGGCGTGGTCGATCTCTTGTTGGAGTTCCGCGAGCGACTTCTCAAGGTCAGCCACCGAAGCCGCTTGAGGCTTCAATCGATCCGACTCCGCCTTGAGTTGTGCATACTGGATGCGATTTCCCACCAGTCCGAGACCGGTCAGAAGCAGAAACGCAGCCACGACGCCCCATCGGCCCCGGCGGGCGCGCCGCCTCTGTCGACCGACATGAAAGTCGGCAGGCAGAAAATCAATGGCAGTGACGGAGGTATAAGACATCGGGCCTGAAAGATGTGTTTTTCGCTCTAAAGTCTTACCACAATTCATCATGCGGACATCGCCGCAACTTCGACGGCTCGCGTTCCAGTTGCGCCCCTCAGCGACAATCCGGCGGCGACCGTGAATCGAGCCGGGCACTCGGGTTCGTTGCCGGCGCGCCCAAAGGCTTGGAAGGGTTGAAACAGCGTCGCCGGCAAATGGAGCCGGTCGGCAAAGAACTCCGCGAGCCAGGGAGACGCATCCGGTCCCGTGACGACGAAGCTGTCCGGCGCTGCCCCGCGAAACGTCACCTTGACGTGACGCAAGCACAATTCGAGGTCCGTCGCCAGGCCTTCCAGCGGCAGCCGAATCGCTTCAATGACCGTTCGATGGAGGTCGTCGTCGGCATCGAGCGACGCGGCCTGCACGACCGTCCGGCGCATCACGATCGCTTCTTCTTCCGAAAGACCGGTCGCGCGCGCGAGGGTTTGATCGAGTGATCGTCCGCCGCAAGGCAGGTGTTTCAGAAACATGACATGCCCGCCGGTGGCGACCAGCGCGGTGACGGCACCGACGCCCATGTGGATGTACGCGCGACGTACCGATTCGACGTTCGCCCCGTCGTCGGCCGCCATCAGACAGCGGAGCATTCCGCAGCCGGCAAGGTCGATCGCCAGCGGCGTGAGACCCGCGGCGTCGAGCCAGTTGAGGTGTTGGCCGATCGCATCGCGGCGAGCGGCGAGCAGGATCGTTTCCTGCTTCGTCACGCCGTCTTCGAGGATGACGCCGCCGCTCAAATGCCGCAGCTCGGCTTCGTCGATCGGATAGGGCAGTCGCTCTTGCGCTTCCCATCGAAGCAGCGGCGGCAATTCGCCCTCCGGCACCTGCGGCAGACGCAGGTTCTGAATGGTGAGATCGCGCGACGGAAGGCAACTCACAACCGACCTGCCGACAAAGTGGTGGTCGAGCAATAGCCGCTTGAGCGCGGCTGCCCTCGCGGTGATATCGCTCACATCGGCGGGAAGCTCACCCGCCGCCGCGGCGTGCAGCACCGGCCGATCGCCCTGCATCGCCAATTGCGCAAGCACCACCGTATCACCGTCGAGATGCAGCCCGATCGGCAGTTGCCGCGACATTTTGAAAGACAGAGATGAAACCATCGCTAGGACGTCGAAAGTGAGGGATATCGCCGGCAGGAATCTCTGTCGGACAATTCAGTTCGGGGGCTGACCTTTCACGATCTCCCCCGCCGCGACGAGACCCGTGTAGGGAGCGACCGTAAGCGGAAACGATCGCGCTTGAGTTCCCGTCCCGATCGTGAGCCAGAACACGGTGCTTTCCACGGCCGAAGTTCGTCCCGTCGAGGTGAACGTGATCGAGTTCGTCGACGCGTTCGTCGGACGAAGTCGCCCCGTGATCGCGACCGGTCTGCCGGTCAGGGCCGTGACATCGATCTCGTAACCTGATCCAATGCCACCGACGGAAGGCGTCGGAATCATCGACGCCGAGCCCGTTCCCGTATGTTCGATCTTCCAGCCGGACGCGGTGAGGGTGAGGGTGATTTCGGTGCCGTCCCGCACGGCGATGCTTTGAGCGAGGCGAAGATCGGCCGCCAGAATGTCACCCGAACCCTTCAGTTGCTCGACGTCGTTCGGTTGCAGCGCCGAGACGGCGACCGCCATCAGGATCGACATCACGACCAGCACGATGCTGGCTTCCACGAGCGTGAAACCCGCTTTTTCCGGCCGTTTCGAGCGGCTGGATTCGCGGTTCAGGACTGTCACGATGACACCTCGCGCCAGGAGACGACCTCCCACCGGTACCCGCCGCCGGCCGAGCGAGACGACGGGTCCGGCTGGAACAGGGGCGGCTCGCAAGCGTAGTTCACGTTTTGCGGGCGGGCGATGCGTACCGTCGGCTCGAATGGAAAGCCGTCTTCAGCGAGCGACTGCGAAAATGTGAGGTTGGGTCTTGCCAGAAGCAGCCCGAGAATGCCGTTGCGCTTGTCTTGCCAGGCGCTGTACTTCGCCGTCCACGAGCTGCTCGATACGGCCGACCAAGCCGGCGGATTCGCGAAGAGCGCCCGGCGGGAGATGAGCGGTCCCATGATGTCGGCATGGTGTACTCGCCTCGGACGGAAACGGCAGGTCGTCGGGGACGAGAACTCGACCGTGCCGCGCACTTGGAAGGCTCCGGTCAAAGTGTTCGCCGTGACGACCGGATACCACTCGCCCCACCGCCCCGAGCTTTGAAACTGCACGGCATGGCTCTCGTTGATCGTCAGACCAGACAGCAAGGTCAGCAGGTCGGTCACCTGGACCTTGCTCAGCCCATCCCCTTGGGGAGTCGCAGTCGCAGTGCCGTCGTAATTGAGAAGGGCGCTTTCCGAAACGTAATCGGGCGTATTGGCGACGACATCCTGTGCAGAGAGAACGGTGCCCCCGATGAAGGATTGCGAGGCGGCATTGAAGGTCACGTGGCCGCCGGCCACGACCGCCGGCAGAACCGGCCAGAGATTTTGATCGAGCACCGGCGTTCCGCCGGAACCGTCGCGCCAGTCGAACGGGGTGATCGAGATGCCCCGACCTTCGAACGTGATTCCCGACATCGCCACGAGCGTGCCGCGGACGACGACGTTGTTCTGGACCGCGAGGCTACCGTTGCAGAAGAAAATGCCGAGCGGATTCGACTCGCTGGGGCGGAGCGTCTCGTTCTGGCTCGCCTGGAGCGTTGATCCGAGTTCGGCGGCGTTGTATTCGAAGCCGCCGGCGAAGAGGCGGTACTTTCTGAAGCGGGACGCGTCGAAGGCCGGTGCGGTGAGCCGAGTCGACGTCGTCGAGTAAGGCACCTTGAGCCGCGATATCAGATCGGCCTGTTGTGCCGCCGACGGAAGCACGTAGAAGGTCATCGAACCGGCCAACGGATGTGGCGAAGTCGCGCCGGTCCCGCCGCCGTTGTCGGTTCCGAGTCCGGTGAGGAGGGCTTGTCTGGCCGTGCTGCTCCACAAGAGATCTTCGAAGAGCGAGAGCTGCTCGCCGATCCAGACGTCGCCGCTGACGCGTGTTTGAGGCCGCGAGGAAAAGGAATTCGAACCTTCGGCCGCGAACAGGGCGTAGTTTTGAGCCTGGCTGAAGCCGGCGACGTCGCTGGCGCGATCGTTGGCCGACGGGACATCGCCGGGCCGGCTGGGGCGGCCGGCCAGGCGCGGAGTCAGCGAGACCACGGCTTCGACTTTGCGTTCCGTGGCGCGGCTGGCACCGAAGGCTTGCCATGCTCCGGTGCTGCGAAGACGAACTTGGAGTGCGGCCGCTGTGGCGCCGGTCGCGGTTCCATCCCCGCTGACCTTGCTGAAGGTGACCGTATAGATGGCGAAGCCTTGTTCGTTACGACTGACCTCAGCGGTGAGAGGAACCGAAACTCCCTGCCACGAGGGATTCTGCATGGCGTCGAGCGCGGCGGCGATGCCGGTCTCGGCGGCATGAGTCGCCAGATCGGCGGCTCGACCATTCTCGGCGGCCCGGATTGAGGATGTTTGCGAGTGTAAGAAGGTGATCGCCACCACGACGACCGTCGCGAGCACGGCCATCACGATGGCCAGCGTGAGGCCTTGTCGGGGGCAAGTCCTAATGGAATGAATGCGGCGCACGTTCGGTCATCCCTTTCGATAGACGTAGCGTCGCGAAGCCGCCCCGAAGACGGGCAACGAGACGTCGCTCGTGGTGTCGCCGGGGGTTCCTTGCGTCAAAACCTGAATCTCGACGCGAATGAGAATCCGTCGGAGACCTGAAGAGTTCGTCGAGACGCCGCCATGCCAGGCGAGGTCACGCCAGGCGTGGGTGCCAGTCGCCGTCGAAGCGATGAGTTCCTTGGCGGGCGTCGCCTCTATCTCAAATCGCAGGGCGGCCACCGTCGTTGAATCCTTCGTTGCGATTCGCACCCGGTCGCACAGCGGCACCCTCTCGTCCGATGTCGAAGAATTGATGATCTGTCGGATGCGCGTGGCAAAACCCGAGTCGTCGAAATCGATGGAGCCGGTGGCGGATGGGACGACGATCTCGACAAGGCGTTGCGGAGCGTTCGGATCGGGAGCGTAAATGATGAGTTCGTTCGCCCTCGGCAGGCGGTTGAGGGGACTTTGATGTGCCCGCGAGTCTTCTCGTCCTCCCGTCCAGACGACGAGGATCTCCGGCTGATCCGCGTTCCAGACCACCGCGACGCCGGCCACCGTCGCACCCGTGCCGATTCGATAGGTTCCCGATCGTTCCACTGCGGCGCGTATCCGATCGACGGCGAAGCGGCCCTGAGCCGAAGCTTCCTGCATGCCTTCGACGTGAGTGCGTGCCGTGTCCACGGCATGCACGAGGCCACCCAGCACGACCGCGACCAGCGACATGACCGACGCCGCGATCATCAACTCGATGAGCGTCATGCCCGATCGTTGTCGCGGACGCGTCGAGGATGGAATGTCAAAGTGCGGGAGCGACATGGCACACGATACGAGAGGCGTCGGCGAGTTTGCGGGTGCGATCGTCCTCTTCAAGGACGACCTCGACGACCACGCGGCGGAAAAGAGTGTCGGAGGCTGTGATGATCCAAGTACCGTCCCCCGGTGCGACTTTCTCGACCGTGACTGTGCGGCGAAATCGCGTCAGCAGGGCCGAATCGGCTTGCAAGGCCACGTGTCGGACGCTCGACGAACCACTGGCCGCGATGCCTTCGGTTCCCAGCACCCGCCCGAAACGGTCCTGGGGTGGTGACTCGGTCCACAAGTGAAAGTGATCGACGACCAGAAAGTTGGCGCGAGGCGCGGCAGGCGTCGCCGACGCCGGATCGGAAGGCACGGGCGATGCGACGACTTCGGCGATCAACTGATCGGCCAGCCCGCGCGCCACGGTCGTCAACGCGATCTCGCGACTTGTTCTCACGGCTGTCGCGAGAGACGACAGCAGCGCTCCGCCGGCGATGGAAAGAATCGCGATCGCCAATAACGATTCGATCGCCGTCACCCCGGAAGGGTGAGGCGTGGAAGATCGGCAATGGCGGCGGGGGAATGGGCGCATATCGTCTGCCTCCCGCGATGCGGGTCGGCGTCGGCGGCGTTGTGCCGCAGCAAGACGAAGCGACGCGGCAGGGTCCCCTCAAAGCTTCCAGCTTTCCCTGCCGCGTCGCAGTAAGGCGAGCGGCATCCTTGGATCCACGTGGATCAAAGGATGCGTGTCAGGCCAAACATAGTTCGCGTGGCAGGTCTGTCAAACCGCGGTGACTCGGAGGCTTCCGAATCGTCCTGCGGCGTCTTTGGCAGTCAGCAGCGCGGGAAGAATCGGAGTTGCGTCGGACCGTCAGGCTTTGCGGACCACTCGTCGATGCAAGCCTCGATCCCCGCAATACGGGTGGCGATACTTGCCGGCGCAAGTGACCACTGACGACGCCAGCGTGACAGAGCCGATTCACCGACCTTGACCTGGGCAGCGTCAAGTCGCAGTTCGTGACTGTTTTGGGGCGGGTCCGGTGCCGGAGTCAAATTCGCCGGATCGGGATGCGCCATGTTCTCGCTATCCTTGGGACGGGCCGTTCAAGCGAAGTATCGGCTTGAATAGATGCGAGCTTGAGCAGACTTGGCGATTGGGGATGTTTGTGCGGGGCGTGGCGGCGCGGCGAGGTGATCGTCGCGTTCAATGAACGAGTCCCGTCACCGTCCAATGTCGGTCCGAAGTTTGGCGGGCCATGTCGGGTGAAAGACCCGCCGTGGCGAGTGCGTGCCGAGCTTCTTCGAGCGTCAGGGCGGCGTGCAGCGAATCCCGGAACAACTGCCTCGCATGGGCGGATTCGTGGGCGGCGTACATGTCAACCAACCGGTCCACGTCTCGGATCGAGTCTGGGCGTAAGAGGTCGCGGAGGAACAGCAGGCCGCCTCGGCGAACGACACGCGCCATTTCCACCAACGGCCCCACCGGTTCGGGAAGATGATGGATGATGCTGTTCGACATGACGGCATCGAAAGAGCCGTCGGCGAACCTCAACGCCTTGCAGTCCCCAATGGAGACGTCAATTCGGCCATTCAGGCGTGCGTCTTCGATGTTGCGTCGCGCGATCCTGAGCATTTCTTCCGAGAGATCGACCGCTGTGATGACGCAGGAGTCGTGTCGCTGTGCGAGCGCGATTGGAATCAACGCTGTACCGGTTCCCGTGTCGAGCACCATCACTCGCTGGTCACTCGCTGCGGCTTCGACGCCGAAAGCATCGAGAGCGGAGAGGAAATCGGCGACAAAGGCGTCGTTCACGGCCGAATGATCCATTGCGTCGTAGTCGCGGGCCTCATCGGCGGACTCCATGACCTCCGGTTCGAGCGTGCGCGGGATCATTGGGAAGAGCCTGCTGATGAAATATGGATGATCGGATGACGAGAAGGGCAGCCGTGTAAGATCAGGGTTTGGCTCGAAACTGACCCTTGAGTGTCCCGATGAGGATCGTTTGCGTTCATTGAGGGGAGGCAGTAGCCTCACATTTGCGGCACGCCTCGCGCCGATTCTCGTGCCGCTGAGGCTGATTTTATCTGGAGATTCCAATGTGTTCACAACGTCTCGCCAGCGCGGCCCTGCTGTCCGCGCTGTTCTCTGTTGTCATCACCGGCTGCAATTCGTCGAGCGATTCATCGCGTAAGACTGGCGAACCGGGGCAGATCGGAGTTCAGTCGGCGGACGAAAAGGCCTCGCCGTCCACGGCACCGGCGCGAACTCCCGAACAGGCGAAAGCGGTTGAGGTGATCGAAGCTGCGTTAGGGAGAGTCGAAGAGGCGAAGGGGGGGAAGCTGATTGTCCGATTACCCGCCGTCAGCAAGGCCGATAATGAAACGTTGAAGTCGGTGGCTCTGCTCCCAGGCGTCGAACGGCTTTACCTCCAAGGGCCGGGGTTCGACGACGAGGGCATGCCGGAGGTCGCGAAGCTCACGGGGCTGCGGGTGCTCGGCTTGCAGGATACGGGGGTGTCTGGTGAAGGATTGAAGACTCTCGAACCACTCGCCGCGCTGGTCGAAATCAACCTCCGCCGGACGAACGTCAATAATGACGGCCTCGTACATCTCGCGAAGCTCAAAGCTCTGAAAAGCGTCGATCTGACGCGCACCCTGATCGGTGATGAGGGCATGAAGCATGTCGCCGAATTGCCGAATTTGGAAGTCGTGTCACTCGAGCAGACGAACGTCACCGACAAGGGACTGACTTACCTTAAGGACTCTCAGCCGCTGCGCGCGATCAACATCGTGGCCCCGCAGCTCAGCGACGCCGCCCTGGAGACCCTGTCGCGATTCAAGAATCTGCAGATCATCAACTTCGACGACGCCGGCTACATCACCGACGACGGCTTCAAGCATCTGGCGACATTGCCCAAGCTCGAAGAGATCTCCGCACGCCGCACGTTCATCGGCGATGCGGCGCTGGAGCAGATCAAAGGGCTCAGGAACCTCAAACGGCTCTACCTTCGCTATACGTCGGTCACCAACGAAGGGCTCGAGAATCTGACGGGCTTCACGCAGCTTCAACTGCTCGATCTCAGCGAGAACTCAGGCATCGATGATTCGGGCCTCGAGCACATTGCGAAGTTGACGAACCTCGAAGATCTCAATCTCTGGAAAACGCAGGTCACGAACGAGGGCTTGAAGACGCTGGAGACGCTCGGAAACCTGAAAGAGCTGAACCTCGACGAGACGAGCATCGGCAACGAAGGCGTCGCTCACCTCGCGAAGCTGCCGTCGCTCTCCGTGCTGCGTTTGAAGAGCACGCAGGTCGATGACGGTCTCGTGGACGTCATGAAAGGCGGCTTCAAGAGCTTGAAGACGCTCGAGCTGGGAGGGACTGCGGTCTCGTCCGACGCGGTCGCGAAGCTCGCCGAAGCGAAGCCCGGTTTGAAGATCGTCCAGTAAGAGAATCGTCGCGTTTTGAGCTGTTTTTCGACGGCGTGTGGAGCGACGGAGGTCGGCGACTTCCGAGGCTCCGACTTCCGCGGCTTTCGCCCGACTATGACCGCTTTCCTGCGCCCGCTCAGGCGAGGCGGACATCGGTTCTCGGACGCATATCACCAGCTGCGATCGGCAGCCGGGCCGCGATCGTTGCCAGTGTTTCGTGCGTGACCGGATGGAGAAAGCTCGGATCGAGCTCCGCCAGAGGCACGGCCACGAACGCGTGCTTAAGGATGTCCGGGTCCGGCAGCGTGTGCCGTTCGGTCCGAGTGATGACGTCGTTGAACAGCAACACGTCGAGATCGATCGTTCGCGGACCGTCCGGATGCGCGGGATCGCGCACCCGTGCGAGTGATCGCTCCACTGCGGGGACAACGACGTCGAGAATTTCGGCGAGCGTATGGGGCGTTTCCAATAAGGCCGCGGCGTTCAAGAAGTTCGGCTGATCGGCGAAGCCGACGGGGAGCGTCTCGTAGACAGTCGAGGTCGCGGCGACGTTCCCGAAGGCTTGAAGTTGACGCACGGCAGCCGGCAGGTTTTTTTCGGCCTCGATGTTCGATCCGAGGGAGAAATAGACGCGATTCGCGACCTGCTCGTCAGCCATTTTCGCGGCTCCGCTCGATCGACACGCCGACGCTCTTGGCGAATCGCACCGCCGTCGGCTTTTCGACCGTGACACGAACCGACTGGACTCTGCCGTCGCCTAAGCAGACGCTGGCGATTTCTTCGGCCAAGGTCTCGACGAGAAAGAACTGCGAGCGTTCCACGAGGTCGATCGTGCGTTTGGCGACGTCGCGATAGTTCACGGCATCTTCAATGGCGTCTGACGCCGCCGCGGGGCGACAGTCGGTCGTCATCTCGATGTTGACGATCACGTCCTGTCGATTGACTCGCTCGTCGTCGTTAATGCCGACGATCGCTCGCAAGAGCAGGTCGCGAATGAAGACGCGGTCCATGCGAGAATCCGATGTCCTTGGTCAGGTCAGCGAATACGATCAGAGATGTTCACCGCCGGTGACATGCAGAACTTCACCGGTGATGAACTCCGAACGTAGAAGATACACGGCTGCGTCGGCGATGTCTTTGGCGCCGCCGGTGCGGCGCAGCGGGATGTCGGGCAGCTTCGAGGTCTGCCACGTCTCGAAATCCCCGCCCGGCGGGGGAAGAATCGCTCCGGGGGCGATCGCATTGACCTGAATCGCCGGCGCGAGTTGCAGGGCGAGTGCCCGAGTGAGTGCGACGATTCCCGCCTTCGAGAGAGTGTAGGCGAGATAGTCGGCGGGCGGCGTTTCCGCCCGCCAGTCGGCCAGGTTGAGGATGTGGCCACGGTCGCGCGTCAGCCGGCGTGCGAATTCCCGGCACAGGAAGCATGGCGCCTTGAGGTTGATCGCGAGATGCCGGTCATAGCTGTCTTCAGTCATTTCGACGAGCGAGGCGTCTTCGAAGATCGCCGCGCTGTTGACGAGGATGTCGGCTCCCCCGAGCTCCGCCGCCGCATCTAAGATTTTGGCTGCGGCTGAGAGCGGATCCGAAAGGTCCGCGCTCACAGTGACGACTCTGCGGTCCAGTTTTGCGATTTCGCCTGCAACTTCTTCGGCTTCAGTCTTCGAGCGGCCGTAATGCACAACGATGTCGGCACCCGCATCTGCGAGCGCGACCGAGATCGCCCGTCCTAGCCTGACTGCGGCGCCTGTGACGATGGCGGTTCGGCCGGAAAGGGGGGCGGTTCGATGCATATCTTTAGTCGCACAGAGTCTGGAAGGCCGGGACGAGCATCATATCTCGTTCGCCGAAGAGCCGTCGCACGCCGTCCCCTTAGTAGACTCCGGAGCGTCCCGATGCCGTCGCATTGACCCTCGCGTTATGAATTCGCATGATCGCGGATTCGACGATTCGAGCGATCTCGAATCGATCGTGTTGTCGCTCTCGAATCTCAGTTTCATCATCGAGGACCGGACGAGGAGCGTTTGACGCGGCATAGCCGTACTTCGCTTCGAGCCGGCCAACCTCATCCAAGACGGGCCGCTGTTTATGACGCCGTCTCCGATCGATATGCCCACCGCCGTTGCGCGCTTGGGAGGCGATGAACGACTGTTTTACGACTTCGCCCAGAGCGTCCTCGATGAGGCGCCGTCGATGCATGAAGACATTCGATCGGCGCTGTCGAGCGGCGACTTTCAGAAGGCTCACCTGGCTGCGCACGGTTTGAAAGGTATGCTCGCGACGCTCGAAGCCCGTCCGGCGACGGCCGCGGCGGGAGAAGTCGAAAAGCTGTCGCACGAATGTCGGCTTGGCGAGGCGACGGAAGCGACCGAACGGCTCGGCGCTGAGCTGGACAGGTTGCAAGCCGCACTCCGCGACACCGTGGCGGGCACGCAACGACGCCCTCATTGATCGCGCTCATTGACTGCGAGGCCGCCGGCCTGCCTGCGCTCTCGGGTTTCCGTGTAGAATGGCCGTCGGGCCGTCGCCGGAAGGGCTGCGTGAGCGGAGGGCAGGATGTCGTTGATGGAACTGTGGAACGCCGACGGCTTCTGGGCGGCGACACGGCCGGTGGACCTGCTGGACATCGCCTTGGTGGCGATTGCGTTGACGGCCGTGCTGTCCTGGCTGAAGCGGCGATCGACGCGGCCGCTCTTGCTGGCCGCCAGCATCGGACTGGCGGTGTATGCACTCGCGAGGTGGCTGAACCTCTATCTGACGCTTCAGTTCTTTCGCGTCGGTCTGCTCGTGCTGCTCGCGGCGACCCTGTTGGCCTATCAGGAAGACCTGCGACGCGGCTTCGAAAGGCTGTCGACCGGCCAGTTGTTCCGGCGGCGGAGGTCGCCGGGCGCGACCGAGCAGTCGGTGACGACGCTCACCGACGTGACGTTCGATCTCGCGGAGCGTCGGTTCGGCGCACTGATCGTCGTGCGCGGCGTCGAACATCTGGATCGGCATTTCCTGGGCGGCTGGACCGTCGATGGCAAGCCTTCCGTTCCGCTGCTGCTCAGCATCTTCGATCCGCACACGCCGGCCCACGACGGGGCCGTGATCATCGATGAGAACGGTCGGCTGGATCGCATCGGCGTTCATCTGCCGCTCACGTCGAACTTGGCGGCGCTGGATGGTCGCGGCACTCGCCATGCGGCGGCCCTGGGTCTTGCGGAAGCATCGGACGCACTCATCATCGTCGTTTCCGAAGAGCGGGGCGTCGTGAGTCTCGCGCACGACGGCGAGATCGAGCCGATCGAGACCCATGAAGAGCTTTCGGCCCGACTCAACGGCTTTCTGGAACAGCGTCAACCTGCGAAGGCCGGGAGTCGACGAAAGTTCTGGCCCCGGGATCTGGAGGTCAAAGCGGCGGCCGTCGCGCTGGCGACCGCCCTCTGGATCCTTCTCGCGGCGCCTTCCGAGCCCGTGCAGCGCATCTACGCGGTGCCGATCGAGTTCAAGAACGTGCCCCCCGGCTGGACGCTCGAAGAGCCGTTTCCGGCGGAGGCCGAGGTGACGCTCGTCGGCCCAGAACCGCGATTTCGGGACGTCGTGTCGGACGAACTCCGATTGACGATCGAATTGACGAAGCCGGAGGCGGGCCCCAATCAGATTCCGACCGAAAGCGGAACCGTCAACGCTCCTCAGCCTCTTCGGGTGGTCTGGATCAATCCTGAGACGATCTTCTTCGTGGCACGACCGCCGGGCGGTGATCGTCGCGAGCCGTCTCAATGAGACGGACGCGGGCTCTTCCGCATCTTGCCGGATTCGACCGCCCTTTCTTTACTGATTCTCCCGTGGTCGAAGCGGCGGACTTCCGGTGTGATGCGGATCGCACCAGGATTCGAGCACATGACAGCAGCGCATTCTCCGTCCTTCGATGAACCCGCCGAGAGCACCGGCTCGCCGAGCGGCCCGAAGCTTCGCGATCCGGGCGAACCGCTCTTCATTCGCAAGACGCTGATCGTCGCTTCGATCGTGTCGGCGTTCGTCGTCGCATTCCTGCTGCTGGCGTATGCCCCCGACGCGTTGATTCTGACGTTCGCCGCCGTCTGGTTCGGATGCGTCCTGCACTTCGCCGCGAAGACGCTGTCCCGCTGGACGCGACTTCCCGAGCGATGGTCGCTCACCGTCGTGGTGTCGATTCTGATCCTTTTGACGGTCGGTTTCTTCGCGTTGCTGGGATGGCAACTGGCCGGACGCATCGACGAACTCGCCACGAATCTTCAGGAGTCGGTTCAAAGCCTTCTGAAGAACGTGGAGAAGCAATTCCCGCAGGTGAAGGGGCTGATTCGACGCACCCCTCCCGAGAAGGCGGCCCAGGTGGTGCTGGGGGGGCAGACCGGCTCCACGGTGAGCGGCCTGTTGGCGACGCCGGTCGGCTTCGCGATCAACGTGCTCTACATCTTTTTCACCGGGCTGTATCTCGCCGCCAGTCACCGCATGTATCTCAACGGGCTTGTGGCGCTCGTGCCCGTCCACCGTCGGGCGAAGGTGCGGCACGTCTGCGACGAGGCGGGCGAGGCGTTGTGGGGATGGACGCTCGCGCGAATCGCATCGATGGTGCTCGTCGGCGTTCTGTCATGGATCGGGCTGGCGCTGCTCGGCATCCCGATGGCGGCGGTGCTGGCGGTGCTGACGGCGCTGCTGGTCTTCATTCCGAACATCGGGCCGGTCCTGTCGCTCCTCCCGCCGATGCTGCTCGCGATGTCGCAAGGCGCCTACGCGCCTCTGTACGTCGTCGCGCTCTACACCGGCATCCAGCTCGTCGAGAGCTATCTGATCACTCCCATCATCCACCAGCACGAAGACAATCTGGCGGCGGCGCTGGTGATCGCCGTGCAATTGCTCTTCGGAATCCTGTTCGGGCTGCTCGGAGTCGCCTTCGCGATGCCGATCGCGTTGGTGGCGATGCTGTTCGTTCAGCGGTTCTACGTCGAGCGGGGGCTGGAGGGCACCAACGTCGAACGCGAACTTGGAAAACACTCGGAAGGTTGAGGGTCGATGGTTGAGGGTTGAGCGATTTTTATGTCGTCCTTCCAAAGGCCTCGTGCGAACGCATCATGCCGGCGATCACCGATCCGCCTGGCGCCAGTACTTCAGGCCCGGGAAGAAGAAGCAGACGCCGCTGACGACTCCGAACATCGTGATCGCGAAGTTGGGGCCGCCCAGCATGCGCGGCCAGAGCGCCATGATCGGAGCGACCGCGAACAGCGCCGCAGCTTGCATATAGAAGGTGCCCGAGAGCACCGCCGCCTTGATCAGGAACACCATCCCGCTGACCAGGCCGAGCACGGGCGACAGCGTGAGCACCGGCAGGCCAAGCAAGGCCTCGACGAGATAGAGCAGCGTGCTGCACACCATGCTGCCGGCCCAGGCGTGCGCGATTTGCCGCTCGACGAATGTCACTGGACCCGCACGACGGCGCAGCGTCCAGAAGATCGCGGCCCAGACTCCCAGCCCGGCCGTCCAGATCAGCAGATAGGGCCAGCGGGATCGCACGTCCCATAATTGCAGAGCGTTCGTCACGAGGCACAGTCCGAGTAACGCCACCGCATGCCACATCCACAACAGCCCCCAGTTCTCGAGAACCTGGGCGTGGTGAGTCTCGCGGAACGCGCGGCTGAGGACGTCGTACAAGTGAGTCGAGCGCGCCTCGATCGGCTCGTGGGCCAGATAGGCATCGAGATCATCGGCCAGAGCCGCCGCGGAGCGGTACCGCAGGTCGATTGGTTTCTGCAGGGCCTTGAGCGCGATGAGTTCCAAATCGCGATCGACTTGAGGATTGACGAGCCGCGGCGGCGGCGGGTCGTGGTCGATCAGCATCAAGACCGTCTCCGCCGGGCTGGCCGCCTGGAACGGTGGGCGGCCCGTGAGGCATGCGTAGAGCATCGCTCCCAAGCTGTAGACGTCCGCCGCCGGCCCGATCTCCTTCCGTCCAACTGCCTGCTCCGGCGCCATGTAGCTGGGTGTGCCAAGGATGGTGCCGGTGTGGGTGATCGCGTCGGAGCCGCGATCGTCAGGGAGGAGCGGGTTGCGGTCCGCACCGCGATCAATCGCTCCCTGACGGTCGCGGCTCTGTCCGAATTGCTTCGCCAATCCGAAGTCGCTCACATACGGCCGACCTTCGCCGTCGATCAGGATGTTCGACGGCTTAAGATCGCGGTGTACAAGACCCCGGCTGTGTGCCTCATCGACCGCGCGGCAAATCGGTGACAGAAGCCGTGCGGCAGCCGTACCGTCGAGCGGGCCGTCGGCGAGCTTTTGCGCGAGAGTCTGTCCTTCGATGAGCCGCATCGTGAAGAACGGACGCGGCTCCGCACCGCCGGTCTCGCCGACCTCGTAGATGGGCACGATGTGCGGATGTTCGAGCCGGGCGGCCGATTCCGCTTCTCCTCGAAACCTCGCGAGTTCGGCCGTCCCCGCCAATTCGTGTCGCACGATCATCTTGAGCGCCACGGTTCTCGCGAGACTCTTCTGAAAGGCGCGATAGACGACGCCCATGCCGCCGCGCCCAATCTCTTCGCGAAGCTCGTAGTCGTCGAAGGGAACCAACAGCGGAACCGACGACGCGCTTCCCAGCATGGCGACACGGTCCTCCGCTTCATCCGAGAGCACGGTTCCGGCGAAGAGTCCCGCAACTTGCGCCGTGGCCCAGAGTGCCCTGAGTTCGTCGGCGACTCCAGGGTTCTCGCCGCAGACGGCATCGATGTCCGCCGCCGCACCCTCTTCAAACAGTCGTTCGAGCAGCTCGGTGAGCTTCGCGTCGTGCGCGGCCTGATGTTCGGAGGCGGTCATGGAGAAGGTCGCGTTCGTGTGCCGCAGCGTGCGTCGAGATCGCCTGCTCGTATATCATCGCCGTCCTCTCTTGCGCCACAACCTGACCTGCGGAAAGAAACGATGCCTTCCTTTGAGCGCAGCACGAAGATCGTGGCGGCCGTCTTATCGGCGATGGCTCCGCTGGCTGTGAACGGGGCCGAGGTCTCTCCGCGCCGGCCGAACGTTGTCTTCATCATGGCGGATGACATGGATGATCTCCTGCGCTGGCGCACGGAGAAAGCGTCAGTTGTGCTTATTTTCGACGTCGCGGTCGAACGGTAGAGGCGCGAAGTGCTACGGCTCGTCGTGCCCCATTGCCGAGTGCGTCTCACGTAGGACGGAGATGAAGTCCGGATCGGATAGCGAGAACCTCGATGAACGCGAC
>JACCRE010000049.1 GCA_013813775.1 Planctomycetaceae bacterium | reverse complement strand
GCGGCGCCGCGAAACCGCAAGCGTGATTTCCGTCGCTAAGAGCGTGCTCACAAAACCCCTCTCCCTCGGGAGGGCACTAATATACTTGACTCAACTATCGCTCTGCTTTTTTGGTTTCGCCTTCTTCGGCTCTTGAGACTTTGCTGGCTCTTCTTCCGGGAGAGACATCGACACTTTGCCGCCCTCTGAAGAAAAGGTGGGGGGCGGACCTATTCCAGGAAGAAGAGTTCCCCGCATAAGACCCTCCATCATCCCCACCAAGGCAGCCAGATCGTTCTGGTCAGACATTGTCACTTCAAGACGCCAGACCGTCGGTCCAAATGAACAGTTTTGAAAAATTCCGCCTTTGCTGTGTCCGATAACGACAGTGCAGTTGCGAAACTCGCAGTTGACGTACGCATGACCGGCCGCGAATACGACCTGATCCTCGAAGATCACGCCGTCGTGTCGCAGAAGATTCGTCTGGTCCATAGTTTCGCAGGGCCTGTTGTTGCGGATAGAATTTCTGATAGGAGCAATTTCGGAGTATCAGGACGGCTGAACGTTTCCGCAAGTACCGTCTCTGATGTCGCTTCACCGCCGTGAGTACCAGAAACTCGCAGCAATGCGACTCGAAGAGGCGAAGGCTTTACTTGAAGCCGAGCAATGGCCAGGTGCATATCATCTCACAGGACTGGCAGTCGAATGCGCCTTGAAGGCGTGGATATCACGGCAGACGCGGGCCAACACATTCCCCTTGAGGGACGGTGGCAAACTCTACGTTCACGAGGCAGAGAAACTCGTCGCGCAGGGGGGGCTGACAATTCATTTGCAATCAGAGAAAGCAGCGAACCCGCCCTTTGCGATCAAATGGGCTTTAGTGGCCCAGTGGAGCGTGGACAGTCGGTACGACGCAAACACGTCGGAGGCATTGGCCAAGGACCTTTATTCGGCGGTCACGAACAGGCGTTCTGGAGTGTTGCGTTGGATTCGTCGTCACTGGTAGAACAGCAAAGAGCGTCTGGCGAAGTCATCGCCAACGCACTTGAAGCCGACGTGACTTTGGGCGTCGTCGCCGTTCTCTGGTGGTATTCAAGGGATGATGGGCGCTGGAGGTTGCTCTGCGCCTCACAGCGATTCAATGAACTCGGACCATTGAAGATTTACGGCAGACTTCAGACGCTTCTTTCTGAGAACCCAGCAATTCAAAGAGCGATTGCGCTAGATCAGATTTGGCTGGTTGACCACACGCACCCGATAATCCACACGCTTCGTTCTGTTCTAGGTTCAGGCATAAGGCACACAGAGTTCGTCTCGTGTGTGATAGGCGATCTTTCTGTAGATCACGTCTTGATCTATTTCTTGAGCAAAACGCGCGCTGGTGTCACAAGATCACATCGGGCTGCTCCCAAGCGGCGAGCTGGAACTCGTAAGCGTGCTGGCTAGCACGATCGCTTCGAGTGACGATCGCTTGGTTTGGGCTGCGGCCTTCCTGATGTCAAGACGCGATGCGCAATCGCCTCGAACCGCTCATACGGCGTCGGCTCTTTGGGCTTCTTCGGCGTCTTGCCGGGCTGCTTCTTGGGCATCGCTGCCCTCCGTCAGTTGAGATTGACGCTTTCCCCGTCCTTGGCGTTGGTATCGCCCGAGGGGTGTAACCTCCGGTCTTTGCCGGTCAGGTGATTGTACGTCAGCCGCTTTCCGTCCGCACCGCCAATCGCCTTCCTGAATCGCTCACCGTCGCCCGCTTTCCGGTTGTTGAACCGGAAGCACTCGGCATCGACGTAGCGGAACAGGTGGAACGGCTCGACGCTAACGTGCGTGCCCTTGATGCACCGCTTGAAGAGACTCCAGAAGTTTTCCAGCCCGTTCGTATGCACGTTGTCTTTGACGTAGCACTCGGCGTGGTCGATGACCTTGTGGACGTACTCGCGACCTAGGCCGGTGTACGCCCCGAGCATGTCCGTATGGAGTTCCGCACCGCGCTCGACGTGCTGCCGAACAATCGGCTTGAGAGTCAGCCCGTCGTTTCGTTCGACGACCGTTGCTCGCACTTCGCCGTGCTTTTCGAGCAATCCCATCACCACCGCCTTGCCGGAACCGAATGCGCCGGTGCCCGTGACGCGCGTACGCCGCTTGTGCGAATGCATATTGCGAGCGAGCCCGCCGATGTAGGTTTCATCGACTTCGACCGTGCCGTTCAGCTTCTCGACTGATCCGTTCTGGAGCGCCAGCCGAATCCGCTGCTGCATGAACCACGCGGTTTTCTGCGTTGTCCCTAAGTGACGCGCGAGTTCGTAGCTGCTGATGCTATTTTTGCAGTTCGCTTCGAGCCAGAACGCGATGAGCCACTTGTCGATCGGCAAGCGGCCTTCTTCCATCACGGTTCCAACCTTGACGGAGAATTGCCGCTTCGCGTGCTTGCCTTTACAGACCCACACGCGGCGCTTCTGCATGTAGGTCACTTCCTTCGATCCGCAGTGTGGACAGGTCACGCCATCCGGCCACCGGAGTTTCGCGGCGCACTCAGTCGCCACGTCGAGATCGGAGAAGTAACGGATCGCTTCGACAAGTGTTTGCGGGTATTTCATGGCGTCACCGAGTTATGATGACGCCAGTTTATCCCGCCGGGTTCGTTGAGTCAAGTATATTAGTGCCCTCGGGAGAGGGGCAGGGGCGAGAGGAGTGAGCGAACGTCGATCGTCGCTTGCGTCTGACGTCGAAGGGTGGATGACGCTGTGAAAGACAAAGCGAAGCGGCAGGGCGTCCCCTCACCCCTTTCCCCTCTCCCGAGGGAGAGGGGGACCGGATTCCCGGGCGGCACACCGGCTTCATAGGTTTTGTCGGGATGCACTTATTTGATCTTGCTGGTTGCCTGTTCGCGTGCCTGCTCAATTACGTCCGCGATCGCGATCCGCTTTCCGCCTTCAGCCTTGCTTTGCTCAGCCGCGCTGAGGAACGCGAAGATCTCGATCGTCTCCTCCGGTGACACCGGCGGTTCGCCGCTGCGGAAGAAGGTCACGATCTCGGCGACCAGTGGCTTATAGTCGTAGCCGGCGTCGGAATGAGCCGTGCCTTTCGGACCGAAGACCGTCGCACCCACGCTCACCTTTGCCGGTTCCTTCACGCCGCGATAGGTGCCGATGCGACCGTCGCTCCAGACGCCCGTGACCTGTTCGTACTTGGGCGTCGCGATGGCGACGACCGATTCGCAGCCGGGGTCCATCATCGTGTAGAGCAGTTCCACGCCGTGGATGCCGTAGAAGAAGAGGTCGGGGTGCCCCTGCGTGACGACCGTGCGGCCGTAGACGTCGGCGCCCAGGATCTCGCCGACCTTGTCGTTGGTCTTGAGTTCGGGATAACCCGGAGAGAAGCGGCTCGACGAGCTGCTGAAGACCGGCGTCTCGTGCTTCGCGGCGAGATCATAGATCGCGATCGCGTCGGCGAGGTCGGCGGCGAGCGGCTTGTCGATAAACATCGGCTTCTTCGCCGCCAGCACCGGCCGGGCCTGCTCCAGATGCACCCGGCCATCGACGCTCATCAGCAGCACGGCGTCGACCTTCGGCAAGAGTTCGTCGATCGAGCCGACGATCTCGACGCCCATCTCGCGGACCTGTTTCGTGAAGCCTTCGATGCGATCGCGGCTCGCGGGAAAGTCGGGGCTGCCCGCCGGAAAGGCCGCGACGACCTTCGCCCCCTTGAGCGGCGGCTGCGAGTTCGGGTCGTTCAGGATCTTGCTGAACGCCGTGACGTGCGACGTGTCGAGCCCGATCATGCCGATGCGAAGCGTCGGCTCGGGATCATCGGCCATGCTCATCGATGAAGAGGAGGCGGCAGCGAAAGCGAGCATGGCAACGCCGATCGTGCGGAGATCCTGAATGAACAATCGCATCACAAGCTCCAGTGAGACGTCCAACGAAACCCTTCTCCTCTGGGGAGAGGGGCAAGGGTGAGGGGATCAGGCGGCGGTGACGTTCATCTCACCGCGCCCGCTCGTCGAAAGTTCGCTTCGAGATGACGCAAGCGACGCTCGTCGTGGAATCACTCCCCCCCCGACCCCTCTCCCGAGGGAGAGGGGAGTGAGGTTCAACGTAATTGAAGATCGAAGTATCGAGCCGCATCCGACGTGCCGCAAGCGACCGCGCTCTCCGCACAAACTTGCAGTTGCCCATCCCTCGCATGACACTGCCGGTAGAGCACGGCGGACTTCGATCCGTCGCGTCACATCGCCTCACGTTCTTCCGCCACGAGATCACGCCATGTTCCGATCGCTGCCGTCGTGTCTCACGATCGCTTTCGCCATGTCCGCCGGTGCCGCGATGGCCGCCGATCCCTGGGTGACGTATCCCGGTGCCGACGGTCCTGGCGCCGGCAAGCACATCGTGCTCGTCAGCGGCGACGAGGAGTATCGATCGGAAGAAGCGCTGCCGATGCTCGCGAAAATCCTTTCGGAGCGGCACGGCTTCAAGACGACGGTGCTGTTCGCGATCGATCCCGGCACCGGCGAGATCGACCCGAACTACAACAGCAACATCCCGGGCCTCGAACAGCTCGCCGGCGCCGACCTGATGCTCATCTCGACTCGCTGGCGGAACCTTCCGGGCGAGCAAATCGAGCCGATCGTGGCTTATCTCAAAGCGGGCAAGCCGGTGATCGGGCTTCGCACGGCGACGCACGCGTTGAAGCCCGCCGATCCCGAATGGCAATTCATCGCCGACGGCTATAACGGCCCGAAGAAGGCATGGGAAGGCGGCTTCGGCCGCGTCGTGCTCGGCGAGATGTGGGTTCGCCATCACGGCGACCACGGCAAGGAATCGACTCGCGGCATTGTCGCCAAAGACGCGAAAGACAGCCCGATCCTGCGCGGCATCAAGGACGGCGACATCTGGGGCGACACCGACGTCTACGGCGTGCGCCTTCCGCTGCCCGGCGACAGCCGTCCGCTCGTCTATGGCCAGGTGCTGTCGGGCATGCAGCCCACCGACGCGCCCATCGAAGGGGAAAAGAACGACCCGATGATGCCGATCGCGTGGACGAAGAGCTATCAGATCCCGGACGGAAAGAAAGGCGAAGCCTTCACCACGACGATGGGCTCCTCGACCGACCTCGCGTCGGAAGGCCTGCGGCGGCTCGTCGTGAACGCCGCGTATGCGCTGCTCGACCTCGAAGTGCCGGCCGACGGCACCGACGCACGACTCGTCGGCGAATACAAGCCCACGATGTTCGGCAACAATCAGTTCAAGAAGGGCATGAAGCCGGAAGACTTCGCGAAGTAGGGAACAGGGAACGGCGTTGATGAATCACGAAGCCTACGGTCTGCGGACCGTGGGGGGCCGATCGATGAGTCGAGGCACGTTTCCTCTCGAAATCTCGATAGCTGCGTTTGGAGACGTTGATGAACCGCTGCTTCTGCGGACTCGCTCTCATCCTGCTCAGCCGCTCCGCGTTCGCGATCGAGCCGCAACGCCCCAACGTCCTCTTCCTCTTCACCGACGATCAGCGGGCCGATGCCGTCGGGGCGTTCGATCATCCGGTGTTGAAAACGCCGAATCTCGATGCGCTCGTGCGTTCGGGCTTCACGATCAAGAACGCGTACTGCCTGGGATCGAACGTCGGCGCCGTCTGCTCGCCGAGCCGGAACATGCTGCTCTCGGGCCGGGCGTACTTCCGCTGGGAAGGACGCATGGCTCCGCCCGAGCCTGCGAACTGGCCCGACAGCATGAAGGCCGCCGGCTACGAGACGTACCATCACGGCAAGCGCGGCAATACGGCGATCGAGATTCAGAAGCGGTTCGATCACAACAAGTACGTGTCGAACGACGAGGCCGAACGACGCAGCGGCGAGCCGGGAAAGGAGATCGTCGATGACGCGGTCGCCTTTCTGAAGGATCGCGAGGCCGCGAAGCCCTTCTTCATGTACCTCGCCTTCGGCAACCCCCACGATCCTCGCGTGGCCGCGCAGAAGTATCGCGACCTTTACGACGCCGCGTCGATTCCGCTGCCGAAGAACTACCTGCCGGTGCATCCCTTCGACAACGGCTGGATGACGGGCCGCGATGAATCTCTGGCCCCGTGGCCGCGCACGGAAGACATCGTCCGCGAGCATCTGCACGACTACTACGCGACGATCACGGCTCTCGACTCGCACATCGGACGTTTGCTGTCGTCCCTCGACGATCACGGGCTTCGCGAGAACACGCTGATCGTGTTTTCGTCCGATCACGGCCTCGCGGTGGGCAGTCACGGCCTGTTCGGCAAGCAGAACGTCTACGAAGACGGCATGAAGGCGCCGCTCGTCTTCAGCGGCGCCGGGATCAGGTACGGCGAGTCCGACGCAATGGTTTACCTAGTGGATCTGTACCCGACGGTGTGCGATCTCGTCGGCGTCGAGCCGCCAACCTCGATCGACGGACGCAGCTTCGCGAACGTTCTCCGCGGCGAGAGCGACGAAGCTCGCGATGCGATCTTCCTCGCGTATGAAGACATGCAACGCGCGGTTCGCGACGACAGGTGGAAGCTGATCGTCTATCCCAAGATCAACCGCGTGCAGCTCTTCGACCTGAAGACCGACCCGCACGAGATCGACGACCTCGCCGACGCTCCGCAGCACCGCGACCGCATCGAACGCCTGATGACGCTGCTCGCCGCGCAACAGAAGACGTTCGGCGACACGGCCGCGCTCTCCTCCGCTTCACCGCAAGATGCGACCTTCACGCCGCCGGCGAAGTGATCGCCGGGCGGCGGCGGCGTATGAGGCAGCGTGTGAGGTGTTGGCGTAAAGGCATAAACGGCCAAGACTCTAAGAGCGCCAAGCCGACGAGGACGAAGCGAGTCCCGATTCTTGGCGTCTTGGCGGTTTATTTTGCAGAGGTCGGCTTACTACACCGTCAGCAGTTCGTCGAGAAGTTCGACTGTCTCCGGACCGTCGAGCCAGGGATAGTCTTCGCAGATCTCCGGTTCGGAAAACTCTTGGTCCGCGTCGGCCACCGGCGTTGAGCCGATCTCTTCGTCGTCGGAAACAAAGCCTGGTACGCCGGTAGGTGCTTCAAAGGGCGTATTCCTGACTTTGCGTCGTTCATGCCGTTGGGCTTGTTCGCGCGATAGGTGATATGCACAACCGGTAAAACGTCCAGCCGCGAGAATTTCACGCCGCTGCCAAACTTATCGTCCGTTCGTGCGCTTCTTCCGTTGTTCGGGCGATGCTTTTGCAGCCACACCTTCTCCCGCGTTCAAATCGGTTCGTTCATGGCAGGTTGCTTCACACCGGCGCCGGGTTCCGCTCCTGAACATGCTTTGGTGCCAGTAGGGGTACGCGAGCGTCACCCGGCTGGCGGCATCGAGTCTGGCGACCTGCTCGGGGCTGAGCTTCCAGCCGACGGCGTCGAGATTCTGCTTGAGTTGCTGCTCGTCGCGCGCGCCGACGATCACGGTCGACACCGACGGACGACGCAGCAGCCAGTTGAGGGCGATCTGCGGCACCGTCTTGCCCGTTTCCTTCGCGACCTCGTCGATGGCGTCGACGATGCTATAGACATGCTCCATCGGAACCGGTGGGCCGGCGTCGTTCGACTTCTGGCTTTGCAGCCGGCTCGTTTCAGGGAGTGGTTGTCCGCGACGGATCTTGCCCGTGAGACGTCCCCAGCCCAGCGGACTCCACACCACCGCGCCGACCTTCTGATCGAGCGCGAGCGGCATGAGTTCCCACTCATAGTCGCGACTGATCAGCGAGTAGTAGGCCTGATGCGCCACGTAACGGCTCCAGCCGTAACGGTCGGAGGTCGCCAGCGACTTCATCAGGTGCCAGCCCGAGAAGTTCGAGCAGCCGATGTAGCGGATCTTGCCGGCTTTCACGAGGTTGTCGAGCGTGCTCAGCGCCTCTTCCACCGGTGTGATCGCGTCGAAGCCGTGCAGTTGATAGAGGTCGATGTAGTCGGTGCCGAGCCGGGTCAGACTTTTCTCGACCGAATTGATGAGATGGTGTCGCGACGATCCGACGTCGTTCGGATCTTTCCCGGCGCGAAAGGTGCCCTTCGTCGAAATGAGAAGTTGATCGCGTCGGCCTTTGATCGCCTGACCGAGAATCTCTTCGGCGGCTCCGCCCGAATAGATGTCGGCGGAATCGAACATCGTCAGCCCCGCGTCGAGGCACACATCGACGAGCCGCGTCGCCTCCGACACGTCGGTCGTGCCCCACGCCTTGAACAGCTCGCCCCCGCCGCCAAACGTGCCGGTCCCGAAGCTCAGCTCGGGCACCATCAGCCCCGAACCGCCCAATCGCCGGTATTCCATCTCAGATCCTTTCGGAAGGAGCCGTGTCGATCAGCGGCGGAATCTTGAGCATCGCGACATCGATGTCAACCGTGGAGGCACGGGCGGACGGAAGGTCGGCGCGCGAGTTTCGCGGCGACCGACTTCGGCGGCGCGGCGGTAGAGATTCCACTCTCTATGGAACCGGGCGCGTCCGCTCTTCGAGATGCTTCTCGACGAGCTTCAGGTTCTTGCGGTTGGCCTTGAAGGCGAAGTCGAAGAGATCGCCGGCCAAAGGCACCGCGCCGCCGGCCACGTCGATGGCGACGTTCGCGGCCATCCGCCAGAGCGTCCGTCGCGGCACGCCGAGCTTGGCCGCTTCGACGACGATGTACGACGCCAGCAGCCCTGTCGCGACGTCGCCTCCACCCGGCACGAGGCCGATGATCGAATCCCAGCCGAACCGCCAGTTCGTGCCGGGAACGGAGAAGGCGTTATCGAGGACTTTCGCGAGCGTGCGGATGCGCTTGATGCGGGCCTCTTCCCCCGCCGGCCGTGAAATCAACTCCGGCTCGCGAACCGCATTCTCATGAGATTCGGTGGTTCTGATCTGAGTCACAGCCATTCGGTCGCCTTTGGAAGACTTCGACAACGCATTATCGCCGGTTTTGATTGATACGGCGGTCGGAGGTGATCGGTTTCTATCGTCGGGGCGCGTCGTAGTCTCTGCACGGTAGCACAGATGTCGTTTCGACCGTCTCGGGGGTTTTCCTGTTTGAGGCGTCTCTTTCTGCTGTGGCGCGTCTCAGTTAATCGTGAACCGGGGAAGACGCGGTTTTCCCGGAGTCCCGCACAAGACGGCACGTCATTCTGAATTCCTTGATCCCGCCGTCGGGCCGCGGCGTCTTTCTCACCATGTACGGAGAAACTGAGATGCCACGCATTCGTAGTGTCGCTTCAATCGGTTCCCTGGCGGCCTTGTTGGCCATCGCCGCAACCGCGCAAGACGAACCGCGCGTCAGGGTCGAGGTCGATGAGCCACGAGCCCGCGCGAACGATGCAGCCGCCGATCGCGAGCGCGACGCCGGCTTCTACCGCGCGAGCGAAGTCATCGGCACTTCGGTCAAGGGTGAAGACGGACAGAGCATGGGCCGCATCGAAGACCTGCTCATCGACGGAAAATCGCAGCAGATTCGCTACTTCATTCTCAGCGACGGCGAGAAGGTCGATGCGAACGCTCAGACGCCCGCCGCACGATCAAGCAGCAACGTAACCGTGGTGCCCTGGTCGGTGGCCCGACCGCAGTTCGGCCGCGGCCCTGACAGCCGATTCGTCACCGTGCCGTTCGCTCGTCAACGGCTGCAACAGGCTCCGACTTACACTTGGCAGGAGATCCAGACCGCGCCGACGCGCTGGGCACCCGATGTGGACCGGTTCTACAACGTCCCGGCTGGTAGTTTGCCGGTCCCTCCGGGAGGCCGTGTCGAGGTTGAGCGCGATGGTGACATCGAGATCAAACGCGATCGCGATTAGCACGGACTGCGGCTTCTTGGCGTTATTGCCTGTCCGAACCCGTTCCGGCCCTCCAGCCGGAACGGGTTTTTCCCGATCCTTGTCCGAAATTGACTGCCGGCGGCCGGACCGGCACGTCGGGTGCAGCGTCAATCACCTCGTGGGTGATTCTCTGATCAACACGTCAATGAGAGAGGTGACGACATGCCACGCATTCTGAAGCTGCACAGTTTCCAGTTCGTTCTGGCGGCGACCGCGACCGCGTTTCTCGCCGGCTGCGACGTCGATGTGAAGGATCCGGGGGAAGCGCCGACGATGGATGTCGACATCCACGGCGATCCGGGCCGCGCTCCCGATGTCGATGTCACGGGGCCTGACATCGACGTTCAGCAGAAAGAAAAGACGATCGACGTGCCGGATGTTGATGTGAAGACCGAGGAAAAAACGATCACCGTGCCCGACGTGAACATCACCGTGCCGGACGAGAACGACAACGAGGCCGGCGACAACGAGTGACGTCGCGATCATCGCCTTTGCGAAGCGCGATTCAGGACGGGCCTTGCGAAGGCTCGTCCTGTTTCATGCGCACCGCGCCCGTACGCCGTTCCGCCTTCTCATGGCGTCGCAAAGCGAGCACCAGCAGGGGCCAGAGCACAACCACCGGCAGGGCCAGGATCGCCTTCCTGATCGCTGGGCCGGCGTGCGGTGAGCGTTGGCCGATGCGCATGTAAGCGACCGCCAGCACGAGCCAGCATGTTAAGCCGGCGCAGAGATAGGTGAGTGACACGGTTTCAAGCTTGCTCATGACGGACGCGCTGTGACCTTTTGTTGATCATCGCGAATCTTCCAGCACGACCCGCCGAGCATCACGAAACCACTACCAACTCCAATGAGAGCGACGGGTGTGCCGAAGAGAAGCATATAACATGTCGCGTCCGAGACCGGCTCACCGTCGATCTCGAAATAGGAGTCGTGAAAGGCGACATCGGCGCCGAAATGCTCCCACACCAGCATGGCGACGACGACGAAACCGGCAGCGAAGAGCCCGAAAAGCCCGATCGCCGCAACGCCGGCACCGGCAACGAACAACACTCCGGCGGCGACACGCCTCATCGTATTGTGCTCCTCTCCAAGATCATTCCGGCAGCAATTCAACGATCGTCTCCAGCGAGTCGGCGTCCTTCGGCAGTTTATCATGTCGCCAGCGGGCGATGCGGGGAAACCGCACCGCGATGCCGCTTTTGTGGCGCGGCGAGCGGCGGATGTTCTCGAAAGCGAGTTCCATGACGAGCTGCGGCTCGACGTGACGCACCGGCCCGAACTTTTCGAGCGTGTTCCGGCGGACGAAGCGATCGACCTGCGCGATCTCGGCGTCTGTAAGACCACTGTACGCCTTGGCGAACGGCACAAGCTCGCCGTCCTTCCAGACGGCGAACGTGTAGTCGGTGTAAAGCGCCGCCCGTCGCCCGTGGCCCCGCTGGGCGTACACGAGCACGGCATCGATCGTGAAGGGACTCACTTTCCATTTCCACCACGGCCCGCGCGGCCGCCCGACGCCGTACGGGCTGTCGAGCCGCTTGAGCATCAGCCCTTCCGCCCGCTGCTCGCGGCTGTCTTCACGCCGGGCGATGAGGCTTGCCCAGTCTGCGGCATCGACGAGGCGAGAGACCTCGAACGACATGTCACTCTTGTGGGGAATGCCTTCAAGCCGTCTTCGGCGCTCCGCGAGCGGTAACTCGCGGATGTCCTCACCGGCCTGTTCGAGGATGTCGAACGCGATGAACCTCACCGGCACATCGGCGAGGATCTTCTTGCCGGGCGTCTTGCGACCGATGCGTTTTTGCAGCTCGCCGAAGGGCAAGACGCCGTTCTTGTAGGCGACGATTTCGCCGTCGAGAACGGTTCCCTCCGGCAGAGCGGCGGCGACGGGCAGCAGTTCCGGGAACCGCTCGGTGATGAGCTCTTCGCCGCGCGACCAGAGAAACGTCGTCCCCTGCCGACGGATCATCTGGGCGCGAATGCCGTCCCATTTCCATTCGACGAGCCACTCGGACAGCTCACCCAGAGATTCAGGCTCGGCTTCGAGCGCGTGTGCGAGAAAGAACGGATAGGGCCGGCTGAGATTCGCTTCTCCGTCGTCGGCATCGGTCACGACTCCCGCGTAGAACTCCGCCGTCGGTTCCCAATCCCCCATGAGCCTATGCGCGATCATGGCCACCGTCTGACCGCTGACTTTCGCGAGCGCCTTCATCACGAGTCCCTGCGACACCCCCACCCGAAACTCGCCCGTCAGCAGTTTGTTGAACACGAACCGCTGCGGACGGTCGAGCTGCCGCCACGACTCGCCAAGCACGCGCTGCTGCGTCGCGTCATCGGCCCCGCGCAGCGGGAGCAGCACCTGCTCGACCCACTCGGAAAGCGGTCGTGTCGAGAACTCGGTCGGCGGCGGAAGCAGCAGGGCGATCGTCTCGGCGAGATCTCCGACGACTTCGTAACTTTCATCGAACAGCCAGTCCGACACGCCGGCTTCCGCCGCGGCCCAGGCGCGCAGCGACGGAGACTTCACCAACCGCTTGATCTTACGACCCGTCAGAAAATAGACCGCCCACGCCGCATCGGCGGGCCGGGCATGCGCGAAGTAATCTTCGAGCGCCGCCAGCTTCGCCAGCGTTTTGTTGGTGCCGTCGAGGCGCGTGAAGAGTCGAGCGAAGAGGTGCATACAAGGAGTTCACCGTCAAGACGCCAAGGTCGTCGGTCACGTCTTACGTTGGGAGAAGCTCAGACAAGCCCGTCATCTCTCTTCCGTGGCTGGCGAATCCGGTCCCCCTCTCCCGAGAGAGAGGGGAGTGTCATCAGCGGTTTCCAAGACGCCAAAGTGTCGATCGCACTTGGCCTTCTTCAAGAATCCGTTCCGTAGAATGATAAGGGGCACCACCGATGAACGACGCCGACTTACGTGAGCATCTTTGCTGGCTGATCCGTGAAGGACATGCCCATGTGCCGTTCGAGGAGGCGTTCGATGACGTTCCCGTCGCCAAGCGCGGTTTGAGGCCGCCGGGTCTGCCTTGGTCACTGTGGGAATTGCTCGAGCACATCCGCATCACGCAGTGGGACATTCTCGAATTCAGTCGTGATCCCGGTCACGCTTCGCCGCCGCATCCGGAAGGCTACTGGCCGGATTCGCCCGAGCCGCCGTCGGCGAACATCTGGAATGAGACCTTCGAGCGCATTCTCACAGACCGCGACGAGTTCGAGACGTTAGTCCGCGATCCACGGAACAACCTCTTCGAACCGTTCGCATGGGGCGACGGGCAGCACCTTCTCCGCGAAGCCACCCTGATCGCCGACCACAACGCCTACCACGTCGGCCAAGCGATTGCCGTCCGGCGTCTACTCGGCTGCTGGAAGTAGACCATTCCAATTGGAAAATCTGAACCGCCAAGTCGCCAAGGCCGCCAAGTCATCTGTCGAAGCAGACCTCGACAGGAGGGATGATTAAAATCGTTGTACGTCTCTCCTTGGCGATCTTGGCGTCTTGGCGGTTTCACTGTCTCGAAGCCCTGTAAACGGCCGCAAGTCGTCGTGACGACTCCGCGTCCTTTCCGATCGAGGTCGGCGGACCTATGCTGTTGCGTCTCCTCATGCCGACCGCGCCGCGCCGTCCATTGCCGCGATGTTTTCGTTTGCCTTTCGCAACCTGTTCACGCGGCCGGTTCGGTCGTTGCTCTCGCTGCTCGGCTTGACGGTCGCCATCGCCGGGATGGTCGGGCTGTTCAGCGTCGCCGAGGGTCTCGACGCGGCCGTGAACGACGCTTTCGGCGAGATGGATGGGCTGAACGTGGTGCAGCCCGGGGCGCCGATCCCGCTGTTCTCGACCTTACCCGCCGCTTGGGGAGAAGAAATTGCTAATGTGCCAGGCGTGCGGGTCGTCAGTGCCGAAGTCTGGCAGCGGATCAACGTGCTCAACGGCAAGCTGATCGTCAGCCCGCCGCGGTTCGTGTGCGGTGCCGATCTTACGACGCGCAGCCAGCTCGAGTACGACCTCTACGCCGCGACGCTCAAAGAAGGTCGCTTCCTGAATATCGAAGATATCGGCACGTCGAACGCCGTCATCAGCAAGGCGATTGCGACCGAGTTCGAAGCGCAGGTCGGCGACTCGATGACGATCAACGGTGCCGACGCGACGATCGTCGGCATCTACGAGACAGGTTCCATCCTGCTCGACGTCGCCGTCTTCATGGACTCCGGCTTCGTGCGCGACGTGACTCGCTTCGATCCGGAAACCGTCTCCGATTTTTATGTCGAAGCCGACGCAGGAGTCGAACCCGATCAGCTCGCGGACCGTATCGAGGAACACTTCCAGGGCCGCGAAGCGAACCCGTGGCGACCGCCTTCCATGATGGGCGGCGGCGTGGACGAGAACCCTCTCAAGACCCTCTTCGACAGCATCGATCGGGCTATCAAATCGGTAGACGGGGAATTGAGCGCCGAGGTGCCCGAAGCGCGCGACGTGGCGAGCGGTGGGCGTAAGACCGCGAGTATCACCGATCGACCTGACCCGCCGGCTGACGCCGGCGGCTCGCTTGCCGATGATATCGATCTTCCCTCTGCGAGGCCCGAATCGGCCGTCGAGGTTCGCACGGCGGCGGACTGGGCGCAACAGGTCGAAAACCTGAGCGCCGACCTCGACCTGATTCTCACGATCCTGACGAGCATCGGCCTGTTGATCGCCCTGCTGAGCATCATCAATACGATGCTGATGAGCGTGACCGAGCGGATCATCGACTTCGGCATACTCAAAGCGAACGGCTGGTCGAAGTCGGACGTGCTGCGCTTGATCACCTTCGAAAGCGGCCTGCTCGGCTTCGCCGGCGGCGCTCTCGGCGCCGCGATCGGCTGGGGCGCGACTGTCGCACTCAACGCCTCGTTTCCCGAGCGGCTGCACCTGTACGCCAGCCCGAAGCTGCTCGTGTTCGCCGTGACCTTCAGCACGATCCTCGGCGTCGCCGCGGGTCTTTACCCCGCCCTGTGGGCGATGCGCATGATGCCCATGGACGCGATCCGGCGCGGCTGACGCCGCGAGGAACGGGGAACGGGGGTGGCCGTGATCGAGAGCTTTCGTGACCTTCGTGTCTGGCAGACGGCGATGGATCTCGTGACGGAATGCTATCGCCTCACGCGACGCTTTCCCGATTGCGAGCGATACGGATTGACCTCGCAGTTGCAAAGAGTGGCCGTCTCCGTTCCTGCGAATATCGCCGAAGGACATGGCCGGGGTACGACGAAGTCTTTTCTAAACTTCCTTTGGATCGCCAACGGATCGCTGACTGAGTTGGAGACGCATCTGTTGATCGCAGTGCGGTTGGGCTACATCGACGATGAAGAACTGACGCACGTCCTCGACCTCATCCGTCAGATCGGCCGCATGCTGATCGCGCTCCGCCGCTCGCTCCAAGCCCGCGACGATTGATCCCGTTCCCCGTTCCCCGTTCCCCGTTCCCCGTTCCCCGTTCCCCGTTCCC
>JACCRE010000194.1 GCA_013813775.1 Planctomycetaceae bacterium | reverse complement strand
GGAGCTCCGATCTTTTTTGTTGCGACGAACGAACGGACTCGCGGTGGAGAGAGAAGCCTGGAAAGGCGAGGGGCGGTTCTCGAAACGGACGCCGTTGGCTGATTCGGGCTTCTTTCTCGCCGTGTTCCGATTGATGGACCGAGGCTAATGGCCGATGGTCTATCGACTTCTCTCGCTACCACAGTTCGCCATGAGAACGAAGAACAAAAGGTGCTGACCGGCCGATCAATGCGTCATTCTCACCGCATTCCGGCGCCTGACTCCCTGGCTCACGCCCGATCATCGATCGGCCTTCGCGCCGTTCTGCTCGGGAGTTTCCGGCGGACTCGCCTCATCGTCATCAGCCTTGGAGAGAGTGCCGAACAGGTGGCCGCCGACTTCGTCGTGCTGCCAGGTGCCGGCGTAGCGATCGCCGTAAAACATCACGCGGCTCGTGAAGGTGCCGAAGCCGGGGATCGTGAGGTCGGTGAGCGACAACATCGGCGTATCGCCGGCCCAAAGCACCTTGACCGGGATCGGTATCGCAGGAACTTGACTTTTCGTGCCGTACGAGATTTTGGCGAGGATCAGCCACTGATCTTTGCCGGTCTTCGTCGCGCTGACGATGTGATACTTTTCCGGTTCAGTCTTCCCGTCGCGACCGTCGGTCGTAAAGCGGCCCGTCAAGACGATGTTTGACATTTTTTCACTGAATGCCTGCTCGAGATCGTTCATCTCGACACCCGTTGCGCCGCCATTGTTCTCAGGTGGCGGTGCGGCACCGGAGACCAAAACAACGAGCAGCCCCAACATTGCCAGAATGACCGGCAAGGCGAAGGCGGGAAGCGGATTCGGTCGGTCGACGTCGTACATGGCGATTCCTTCCGTTGTGAAGTGTGCCGGTGAGCATCCTAACACCCGCCGTCGGCGAGTTGAAGAATCTGCCTCCGCCGCGGTCCGTGCCGTGTATGACGGTGTTCTCGATTTGCGGGGTCGAAAGGGTTCCGCAGACTTTTCGGTCAAGACTCACCGCGAAAGCGACCGATGGAATCCGACGCGGGCCCTTCCGCGCCTCGGTCACGTTCTCGACCTTGGTGCCACGACTCGCTCGAACGGGGGAATCGACGATGGTGCGATGCGGACGGTCTTGGGCGACATGCCTGACCGCGGTGCTTGCCGCGGCGACAGCCGGCCCGCTCGCCGCCGCGCCGTTTTCGTCAAGTCGCGAAACGGGGTCGGCGGGATCTGACGAGAAGCCGTTGATCGTTCCCGCGCCAAGCCGGGCGAAAGAAAAGCCCTTCGCGGGATTCGAACGAGCATCGCTCACGTCGACGGCCGCGCCGCAGCGCGCGCCGGCACAAGACAGCACGAGCCCGACGGGACGGAACGATCGAACGGCGCCATCGATCGGCGAGCGGAGCTTGCCGGTGGCGCAGACCGGCTGGTCGCCCAATTACGGTCGAGAGGGCGCCTCGCCTGCGGTGCCAACGACTCGCAATTGCATTGCCGTCGCCGGGGCCGTGAACAAGCCGGGCTGTTACGAGTTGCCCACCGTTTCGATTAGCGTTTGGGATCTGATGAAATGCTGCGGCGGCCTCAATTCCAAGGCGACCGGCACTCTCGCCGTCGTTCGAAACGGTAAGCCGCTCGGCCTCGTCTATAACCCGCAAGACCGCCTGCTCGCCGGTGACGTGGTCATCGCCGGTGAGACGGCGGACCCGTCTTCCGGCGTCAGGATCACTTCGCACGGTGAACGATCGCGACGCGATTCCACATTGCCGGGCGTGCAGCTTGGTCTCGTGAACCTGATCGACCATCCCGTGGCGGTCATGGTTCCGGCGTCGCACGCCACCGTGGCCGGCGTGCTCGAGATCGCGAATCAGAAGCACCTGCGGCCCGGCGACGTCAAAGTCGTCATGGCGGGGACCGACGAAGTGTTCGGAGATCAAGCCGGCGAACTCACGCCCGGTTCCGTCCTCGTGTTCGATCCTCGCTCGATCGATGCTCAGGCTCTCAGCGAGATCGAAACGAATTACTATTCAACCTCGCCGAGTCCTTCGGAGCTCATGCCGTCGGCTCCGATGCAGATCGCGCCGTCACTGCGGTCGCCTGACCTCGCTCTCGCCAATCCGGCCGATGCACAACAAGCCCTGCATCAACCCATAGAGGACGTCGGATTTGGCGCATTCCCCCAGCCCGGCCTCGCTCCGCCGCCGCCAGCGCCGGAAGATCTTTCGTCACTCCCTTCTGTCGAGATGCTCGACGCGCCGGACGACGAGACGCTGCGGTTCCCGAGAACGGCGGACGCCTCCGGAGCGATTCCGCTCGGCGCGCCAGAAGCCAGCTCGCACATCGTGCCGATCCCCTCGGACGCGATTTACGACACGCCCTCGCAGCCGGCGGCCCCGCCGGTGCTGGCCGCCGCGCCCGTGCCGCCGCCCGTAACGCTTCCGGTCGATGATGCCGCAACAGAGGAATCAACGAAGGATTCACCGTCGTTCGAGGAACTTGCTCCGACCGTGTTCCTCGGCACGATTCTTGGTGCGGCGACGTTCTTTGCCTTACGTCGATGGCGCGGGCGTCAAATGCTCACGACATTCATCAGCCGGCTGCGCATGCTTCCGCAGACAATTCGATCGTCGAGGATTGCCGATACGGCTGCGCCTCATGCCTCGACACCAAACGACATGCTGGCGGCGCTCATTGCCGATCGCCTGGCATTTCGCGAGGAGCCGGTTTCACTGCCGGAGGCCCTGCGGATTCACGGCCGATCGCCCGCTCTGCGAAATCGTCGCGTTGATCCGCCGGCCGCGGCAGCTCCACCGCCGCACATTCCCATGACGGCTCCGATCACGCTCGATCGAAATCAGAACGAAGCCTTCGACGATGACCTACGAAGCGGCCCGAACGCCAAGACTCAGCAGTCGAGCATTCGAGTCGATCCGCCGCAGCTCGCCGGATCAGCCATTCATCATCGCGCGACGGGCACGCCTTTCGAGCGAGCTTTGGCGGCTAAACAGACCCGCCGGCAACAGAGTGGATCAGTTTAGTTGTCACGGAAACTTCCTCCGGCCAGGGCAGAGTTGCGACCCGACAATTCAGCCACGCCGCGAAGTTCTTCACGAAGCTCCAAAATCACGGTTGCAGTTCGGAACCATTTCATGAGCATCGCGCTGGACATCGGCACTTCGCGGCTGCGTTCACTACGACGCGAAGGCGTCGAGTTGATCGGGCGATCGACGCCCGCGACGTTCTCGCTCATCGCCGACGACCCGTCGTCGCGCGGCTTGCTCACGAGAGCCGAACTGGCCTTCGCGACCGGCGAGGGTGAACTCGCTCTCGTCGGCGACGCCGCGCTCGAACACGCCGCCGCGTTTCGCGCCACGCCGTTGCCTCTTTTGCCGGGGGGCATGGTTCCCAGCGACGACCCGCCGGCCCGGCAGCTTCTCGGCACGATCATCGAGTCGCTGTTGCCCGAAGCGGAAGACGTCGGAAGCCCTTGCGGACTCATCCTGCCCGTCGCATCGATGACCGATGAGGCGAGTGCCGAATTCATCGCCCGGCTCGTCCGCATGCGGGGCTACGAACCGCTGCCGTTGACGGAAACGCACGCGCTCGCCCTGGCCACACTGTCTGCTGAACGGTTCTCGGGAATCAGCATCGTCATGGGAGCCGGCGGCTGCTCGATGAGCCTTATTCATCGCGGCCGCGAGCTGGCGGGCGTTCAGGAACCTCGCGGAACCGCCTGGATCGATGCGTTGATCGCGTCGGCTGGGCGTCGCTACGCCCATGGTGCCGATGGCGAGCGATACCTCGATACGGAGTCGGTCCGAAGGCAGCGGGAATCATTGGCCGATCCGCTGACGCGTCCGACGACGGATTTCGCCTCTCGAGTCGCCGAGCACTATCGCGAACTGCTGCACACGACCGCGAGGGAATTCGCCGCAAGCCTTCGACGGGATCGTCTTGGACGATTCGAGACGCCGCTCTCGGTCGTTTGTGCGGGCGGGGGGACACGACCGGCTGGCTTTGCAGCACTCCTGACTGCGGCACTTGTCGCAGCGGAGTTACCGTTTGTCCTGGGACCGACGAAGCTCGCCCCCTGCGATGAGTATGTCGTCGCCCGCGGTGCGTTGATCCACGCCGAGCTCAACGCGGTCAGCCTCGCTGCCGCGTGACGATTCTCGCCCTCGTTCGATCGATCCTCACGCCGCCTGGCGTCGTTCGGGGGCCGGCGAAGGGGCGACCGTCGGCTCCGGCGTCCGAAGGGCTCGCCGCGGCAGCTCGCCGTCGAGGAGCCCCGCGATCAGTCCGCCGGCCGCGAAGCGTTCGTAGCTCCAAAGGCAGACTGCCAGCGTGACGAGGAACACACTCGCGCACTTCATCAATGCGGGCAGCGGAAGCGGCCGGGCTATGACTTCGAGCAATCCGAGCAGCGGATGGTGGACCAGATAGATCCAGAAAGACGCCGCGGCGAGCCGTGAGAGCGACGGACGTTCGCGATCAAGCCAACGCGTTCCGGCACCGATCTGCCCGAGCGTCGCCGCGATCGCGAACAACGCGAGCAGTCCACCGAGTCCAAGGCTGACGCTGCTGGACGTCTCGTTCCGCAGCGCGTCGTGAATGCGTGGGAGCAGGAACGCGAGCGTCACTGCCGCCGCGGCAAGAGACATTGGCGCCAAGCGCCTGGTGATCGTCGTGAGCGACTCGCTGCGTTGGAGCAGCATGCCGAAGAGCAGAAACACTCCCGCATGCGCGAGCTTCGCCGGATCGGGCAGCCAGCCGTGTTGGAAGCCGAGCACGATTTGCGGTGCGAGCGAGAGGATTGCCCAAACGGAAGCAGCGAATACGGCGAAACCGCAAGCGGTGAGAATTGCTCCCTTTCGCGACGCGACTGACGGCAGAATCCGACTTTTAGAGGCCTCGGCTCCGCGGCTCATTCGTCGTCCGAGCCACACGCATCCGCAGACGACGGTGCAGATGATCCACAGGTACTCGATGTACCACAGGTGAGCGGGTCCGAAGAGATCGGTCTGGATCTCCGGCGAGAACTTCAGCCGACGATACTCGCGGACGGTCGCGCGATCCGTCGCGACAAGGCCCAGTACCCACACGTGCAGATCGACGACGAGCACGACGAGTCCGACCGTCGCCATCGGCAAGAGCAAACGGCGCGTCCGCCCCGCGAGCACGCGAGACGACGATTGCCTCGCGAGCGAGCGGGCGAGAAAGTAACCGCTCAGGGTGAAGAACAGCGGCATGACGCTGCCTTCGATTGCCCAGAACGCCGCGTCGGCGATGCGGCTCGGTTCGTCGAGCGGGACCGGCCAGATCAGGCCCGGCAGCGGAAAGATCGCATAGGCGTAAGTGGAATGCAGTGCGACCACCGCCACAGCGGCAAGCCCGCGGACGTTGTCGAACGCATGAAGTCGAGAGTTTTCGTGCCTTCCGCTCATTTCGACCGTTCGCCAGGGCGACGGGAATGTAGCGAAGCGACCGGGAAGGCGCGAACCCGAATTGTTTCCTTAGCGCCGCGACCGTCAGGGAG
>JACCRE010000193.1 GCA_013813775.1 Planctomycetaceae bacterium | reverse complement strand
CTACGCGTGACACGCCGCCGTCGCGTGAGGTGGACGTCCGCCGCCGGGGCGGTATGGGTCAAAAGCTAGGCGGCTCTTGCCCGTACAGGCCCCAGGTTTGGTCATCTGCTCTCGACGCCATGGACCGGCGCAAGGCCGGGCACCACGTCAAACGAACTTGCTCGGGCACGCATGATCGGCGGTACTGCAGATTCGCCGCTCAAAACCCGAACCAGCATCCAACCTCTCTCAGGTCGAGAGGGCTGGGAAGAGCAATCGGGGCTGTTTTCGCTTCGATTGTTGTTTTGTATGGAAATGCGAATCGTGGGTGGCACGCCCAGACTGAAGGGTTGCTTGGCCACGCCCTTCCTTCGTCAGGGCGTGCCACCCGACCCGCCTCAATTCGTGAATCCTGCGGACTCCCAATCGCTGATCAGTTCGCGGATCTTTCGCGGCATGAATCAAGAATCAGAGTTCAGGTCTCACTCAGATAATGCTCGGCATTTTTATGGCCATTCGCGGCTGCTCGCATGAGGTAAAGCCGAGCAGTTCGGCTCGACCGACGAACGCCGTCTCCATGAAGAAAGCAGAGTGCCAAGTTCCATTGAGCTTTTGCATCCTCTTGCTCGGCTGCTGCGCGATACCACCTGGCCGCCATTTTTAGGTCGCGTGGTCCGCCAATTCCCTCGTGCAGGAGATAGCCAAGATCGCGCTGCGCATCGGCGTCACCAGTCAGTGCGGCTTGTGAATACCAGTGCCGCGCGAGCTTTGCGTTCTTCCTCACTCCCTCGCCATCTCGGTAACACAAGGCCAGATTGTATTGGGCTTGAGGGAGTCCGTTGCGCGCTGCTCGCCGATACCAGCCTATAGCGTCTCGCACACTTCGCTGAATGCCGTAACCGTGATCGTAACAGGTTCCGAGATAGAACTGCGCTCGAGGATGTCCGCGTCGCGCTGCCTGTCTCCAAAGCGGTATCACCTGCGACCAATCTGTTGGCTTGGGGCGACTCCGCCCAAAAGCCAAACGGTATCCGAGCCGGAACAGCGCATCGGGATCGCCTTTACCAGCTCGGCGGTGAAGGACTGCGTTCGTTTCCATTACTGAATCAGATTCAAGAGACGGAAGTCCTTCTCTCACCCCACCGTCGCCAGCGGCGGTAAACCCATCTCGGCGCGCATCTCTTCGATCGGTTCCCACACGGCGTCGACTTTGTCGTCCCACAGGTCGCCGATGAGCAGGTCGGTGACGTAACCTTTGAGGTCGGGGTGGCGCGACACGAAGCGGCCGAAGCTGAAGCCTTCGTAGTAGGCGCACACGAGACGCCGCATGCGGTCCATGCCGAGGTTGAAGTCGTCGCGCCAGCGTCCGAGCTGTGCGGCCGAAAGGTCGCCCGTTTCGAGGCCCTCGTTGATCGAGTCGGCGACGAGCGAGCCCGACTTCAGGGCCAGCAGCACTCCGGACGAATACAGCGGATCGAGGAAGCCGTAGGCGTCGCCGCACAGCACCCAACCGTCGCCGGAGGCTTCCTTGCTGCGATAGCTGTACTCCTTCTGCACGTGGAAGCCGTCGCAGCGGATCGCTCCGGTGGCTTCGAGCCGCTCCTTCACGCCGGGGCAACGATCGACCTCCTGAAAATAGACCTCTTCCCAGAAGGCCTGCACGTCGTTGCGGGCGGCTTTGGTGTCGCGGTTCTTGAACAGGTAATCGACCCCGGCGACGACGCCCACGCTGGTGACGTCGTCGTGCTGCGGGATGTACCAGAACCAGCCGGCCTTGTCCTTCGTTTGCAGGACGATCGTCGCCCCCTCGTTGCGATCGGTGTCGCGCGGCGCGCCCTTCCAATAGGTCCAGAGCGCGGCCTTCTTCAGCACGGGATCCCATTCGCGAAGGCCGAATCGGTCCATGAGCATCGAGCCCTGGCCGCTGGCGTCGACGACGACCTTCGCGCGGGCTTCGCGTTCGTCGCCGGCTTCGTTGCGAACGCGCACGCCGACGGCGCGATCGTTCTCGAAGAGCACGTCCATCACGCGAGTGGCTTCATGCACTTCGACGCCATGCTCGCGGGCGTTGTTGAGCATGATGGTGTCGAATTCCGAGCGGAGGATCTGCCATGTCTGGCTCGACTCGTGCGGCTTGTGCTCGACGAAGTAGAAGGGTTCCGAGAGCTTGCCACGCTGGTTGACGAACTGCACGCTGTACTTCTTGACGAAGTGGCTGCCGCGCAGCTTCGGCAGCATGTTCAGCCGTTCGAGCACCCAGAACGTCTCCGGAATCAGCGACTCGCCGATGTGGTAACGCGGAAAGGTCTCGCGCTCGAAGAGCGTGACCTTGTGCCCCTTCTGGGCGATGAGCGTGCTCACCGTCGCCCCGGCGGGGCCTCCGCCGATGACGACGACGTCGGTTTCGGTGACTGGCAGCGTGGAACCGTTCGTAATGGCGGTCATCAACTCATTCCCTCAGTTCGTGGGCGTAATGATCGATTCGACGGAAAGCCTCACGCAGAGGCGCGGAGATCGCAGAGAGACTTTCATCGAAAGTCGTCGGGCTCTGCGCTCTCCGCGCCTCTGCGTGAAACCTTCGATTCATAGCCAGCAACTGCCCTCGGGTTCGTGCGGCTGGCGGGCTTTTTTCAACAACGTCGCGAGCTGGTTGAGGTCCGCCTTGGACAGGTGCCCGAGTTGCTTCGCGTGGCAGGTCTGAATCGGGGCGGCCATCTCGTCGAGAAGGGCAATGCCCGCCGCGGTGATCGATACGAGCACCTGCCGGCGGTTCTCGGGCGGGCGGAGACGCGCGACCCACTCCGATTGCTCCAGCTTGTCGAGCATGCGGGTGATGTCGGGGGCACGAGAGACGAGCCGTTCGGCGAGCACGAGCGTCGGAATCGGCTCGGGCCGCGCCGCTCGCAACAGCCGCAACGCGTTGTACTGCTGCGGTGTCAGGTCGAAACGCTTGAAGAGTTCGTCTTCGAACGCGCGCAGCCGGTCATAGGTCCGCCAGAGGTTGAGGAAGACCTCTTGCTCGGGTGAATCGAAGCGGGCGACTTTCGAGAGCAGGGGCGCCGAAGCCGTCATGACCGCATGATAATCCTCCAGACGATTGTTGTCCAGACGAGTGTTGTCTTGCGGAGAGCTGTTCGGTCGCCTTTGCGATGCCGGGAGGTCGGACGAGCCATCATTTGTGGAACAGAGCCGCGACCGTCAGGGAG
>JACCRE010000192.1 GCA_013813775.1 Planctomycetaceae bacterium | reverse complement strand
GATTGGATGTCATCAAACGCTCCCTGACGGTCGCCGCTCGGGTTCACCTGGGTTTCATGCTTTTGGCGGCATTGACTTTATCGTCCACAAGTCCTCGCCGGTCGTCGCGTCCTTGATCGACACGGTGCCGTCGTAGCTGCCCAGGGCGATCTTCTGACCGTCCTTGCTCACCGAGACGGAAAGAACCCAGTCCGGTTGCTCGAAGGATCGGCGCTGTTCGCCGTCGTTCCCGAAGATGCGAACTGTTCGGTCGGCGCTCCCGCAAAGGAATGCATCGCTGCTGATCGAAGCGAGCGAGGTCACATCGCCGCGGAACTTGTGATTCTTGATTTCTTTCGCGTCGGACATGTTCCAGATGCGAAGCCGCCTGTCTTTGCCGCAGCTTACGACACCTTCGCCGTCGGGGGTGAACAGCACGTCGAGCACGGGCTGTTCGTGTTCAGCGAAGGTCACGAGCGATTCGCCGGTTGCGACGTCGAAGACTTTCGCAGTCTTGTCACGACTCGACGTGGCAAGGCGGGTGCCGTCGGGGCTGAAGACAACCGCAGTGACCCAATCGGCGTGGTCCTCAATCCGGAGAGCCTCTGACAGGTCAGCGACGTTCCAGATTCTGATGGTTCGATCGGAACCCGATGCCGCGAGTCGGCTGCCGTCGGGACTGAACGTCACGTCGAAGAAGCTGTCGACCGATGTCGCGAGATCCGCGACCAGATCACCCGTCTGCGCCTCGAACAGCTTCACTTCTCCCATGCGTCCCGGAGTTCCGGCGGCGACGGCGAGACGCTGGCCATCGGGGCTGAACGACAGTCCGTGAATTCGCTCGGCGAGGTTCTGGATGCGCCGTGTGAGTCGACCGTCACCGACATTGAAGACCAGCACCTCGCGGTAGCCGGAGACGGCGATCGTGTTCCCGTCAGGATGAAAGGCCAGTGCCGTCACGGGGACCGCTGCGCGATATTCCGCAGGCGGCGAGGGTTGCACCTGCTTGGGGATGATGGCTGCAAGTGGCTGGAGCGCAAGTTTCTCGTCGGGAAGGGCCGCCCCCTCCGCGATCCAGCGCTTGAGCGCCGCGAGCTGCTCCGCGGAAAGCGGATCGCCGTCTTTGGGCATCTCGCCGCTCTCGACGAGCAGCCACAGGTTTGAGGAATCGACATCACGTGGAACGACGGCCGGTCCCGATTCGCCACCTTTGATGAGGGCGGAATAGGTCTCGAGGCTGAAGCGTCCCTTAGCGGTCTTCGTGTTGTGACAGACGAGGCATTGGTCGACGAGGAAGGGCGCCACCTCGGTCGCGAACGAAACCGGTTCGCCGGCGGTTGCAACGCCAGCAATCAGGCAGATGCAGGGACAGATCGCGAAGAACCTGTTGGCGAACATGCAGATTCAGGATGAATGAAGACAGTGTGAGAACGGCTTGGCGAATGCAGGCACGCTTAAGCATAAACGCCGCCCGAAGGGACCAGCGTTCGCTGATCCGAGGGCGGCGTCAAGCATCGAGCGTAGACCGGCAGCGACGCCGATCGCGTTTTTTACTTTCGATGTCGGATCTTCGCGCGCATCCGGCGTTTCTTGCGTCCCAGTTTCCGACGGCCTTTACCGGTCTTCTTCACGCCCATACGCGGTCTGACTCCCTGAATGTCGTGCTCATAAGATCGTTGAACTGGCGCAACGCGGCGCGTCCGAAACGGAACGGGGCAGGTATCTTAGGGGGTCGATGTGGCCGCCGCAATGCCTGCGAATGGAATCGCTGGCATGACGAGACGCAAATTTCAGGTCGCTCCTGCGCAAGAACGCGGGCGAAGCAGGCTCTGAAAGGGAGGGGGAGCTCTTTGTCGAGGATGTCAGGGAAGCTTGAGGTGACATGTTGCGCCAGCCACGTCGTCTTTACACGGTCGCCGTGCCGACGGTCTGGGCGATCACCAGTCTCGTCAATTTCCGTTTCCCCGGTGATGAGTACGGTGGCTGGGGGGCCGGCTCGTTGCCTGGCCTGTGGGTCGTGCCGTTGATCGACGGAAGCCCGCTCCCGTTGCTTCCGTTTGTGCTCGTGGGTGGGTTCGTCGTGATGATGGCGCTTGGTGCGATCCTGGACAAGCTGTCATCACCGTGGATGCCGTGGTACTCGATCTGGCTGATCGCGGCCGGGGCGATTTTCGGCTACTCCTTGAGCCGGTTTCCGTCGTGGGATCGGGCGATGAGCAAGAACGGCTCGATCGAGGCATATCTGTTGCCTGCCCTCAATCTGGGACTGCTCTTCTCGACCGTCACAATGATCCTGGCGACCGGCTGTTACCGTCTGGTGAAATTCGCCGTCTGGCGTTGGCATCGCTTGACCTCCGACCGAAGTCTCCCGCTTCCTTGACATCGGAATCGCTGCAAAAGTAAGATGCCGCGCTCGTTAAGGCGGGCCGGGTGCCGGTGCGGTGATCCGAATCGGATCGTTCCGCCGGTCGTTGTGAGGTCCGCCGCGTCGCCCGGGCTGCGACGCCAGAGTCATCAGTCGTTTCGTGGCCGACGGGTCGCGTCAGGAAGAGTGTCATGGCCGTTCCCAAGCGTCGTAGTTCCAAAGCCAAAAAGCGGAAGCGTCGCAGTCACAATGCGGTGTCGCCGATCGCCTTGGCCCACTGCCCGCAATGCCAGACGCTCGCGCCAACGCATGTCGTGTGCCCGAACTGTGGTTATTATCAGGGCCGCACGCTCGTCGAGTCCGACGAGGCGTAGTGCCCGTTTCTTGCCGTCCGGGGCGTGTTGCCTTCGGGGAGTGAGCCATGCGGATCGCATTGGACGCGATGGGTGGCGACTTCGCCCCCGAGCCGAACATTGATGGTGCTATCGCTGCGCTGAAAGCGGACCCGGACCTTGAGGTTCTGTTGGTCGGCGATCGGCCGCGCCTGGAAGGTCTGCTCGACAAATCCGGCTATTCGGGCGAGCGGCTGGTGGTGACGGCGGCCGACGGCTGGGTCGGAATGGAAGAAAAGCCGACCGACGCCCTTCGGAAGAAGCCGAACTGCTCGATTGCCGTCTGCTGGCAGCTGATGGCCGCCAAGAATGTCGATGCGGTCGTGAGTGCGGGGCACACCGGCGCGGTGGTGGCCGCCGGCCTGCGGACTCGGCTTTTTCTGAAGCACGTCAAGCGGCCCGGTATCGCGGTCGCCCTGCCGACCATGGCCGGTCGCAGCATTCTGATGGATATCGGCGCGAATCCCGCCGCCCGGCCCGAGCACCTCTACCAGTACGGCGTGATGGCTTCGATCTACGCCCGTGAATTTCTGCGGGTTCCCAATCCTCGCGTCGGACTGATGAACATCGGCAGTGAGGAAGGGAAGGGGACCGACCTCTACCGCGAAACTCACACGTTGCTGGCCGGCAGCAAGCTCAAGGATCGGTACGTCGGCAACGTCGAAGGTCGCGGACTTTATATGGGCGAGGCCGATGTGCTCGTGTGCGAGGGCTTCGTCGGTAACGTAGTGCTGAAGGTGAGCGAGGGAATCGCGGATTTCCTGATTCGCGCCGTGGCCAAGGAATTGCTCGAGGCGTTGGACACCGAGAAGCCGAAGGCGATGGAGGCCTTCGAGCGGCTTGGCAGTCGGTATCACTACAAAGGCACCGGCGGCGCACCCCTGCTGGGCATCGACGGCATCTGCATGATTTGCCACGGATCGAGCGACGCCACATCGATCACGAACGCGCTGAAGGCGGCGACCGCGATCGAGCATCGTCACATCAACGCCCAGATCGTCGACGCTTTGGCCGAATGAGAACGGAAGAAGCGAGAATCTCCGGCTTCATCAGTTGCTTCCGTTGCGGACGACTTCTCTGGCTTCTGCGTTCTCATGTCGTTCACTCCTAACTTCTGAATCCTCGTTTTCATGAGCAAGACGGCGTTTCTCTTTCCCGGACAGGGCGCGCAGCGGATCGGCATGGCGAAGTCGCTGTGCGACCGCTGTCCGGCGGCGGAGGATCTGTTCCGCCGCGCGTCCGAAATCCTAGGCTTCGACCTCGCCGACGTCTGTTTCCACGGACCGAAAGCGCGGCTCGATGCGACCGACGTAAGTCAACCGGCTCTGTTCGTTGCCGGGATGGCCTCGATTGAGTTTCTGAAGCAGGAACAACGCGGGGTCGTCGATGCCTGTGAATTGGCGGCGGGGTTGAGCCTGGGAGAATACACCGCGCTCGCATTCGCCGGCGCCTTCAGCTTCGAGGACGGCTTGCGGCTGGTGCGGCTTCGCGGTCAGGCGATGCAGGCCGCAGCGGAAGCGACGCCGTCGGGCATGGTGAGCGCGTTGATGCTCGATCGCGAGCAGGTCCAGGCGGTTCGCGACGCCGCTGCGCAATTCGGCACGATCGAACTGGCGAACTTCCTGTGTCCCGGCAATTCGGTCTTGTCCGGCGAGAAGACTGCGTGTGAACGGGCGTTGGAACTGATCGAGACCGCGGGCGGGAAGCCGATTCCATTGGCCGTGGCCGGTGCGTTCCATACCTCTCTGATGAAGCCGGCGGACGAGAAGCTTGCGACGGCGTTGGCCGAAGTGACTGTCAAATCGCCGCGAATTCCGGTTTACTCAAACGTTGATGCGAGGTCTCATTTTGAGCCGGAGGAGATCAAGGCTGTGCTCGTGCGGCAGGTGCTTTCTCCGGTGCTGTGGGAGGATTGCGTCCGCGCCATGCTGGCCGATGGGGCCGAGAGCTTTTACGAACTTGCGCCTGGCGGAGTGCTCAGAGGGCTCCTGAAGCGCATTGACCGCAAAGCAGGCTGCGAAGTGGTCGGCGACTGAGCGAAATTCTATCAAATTTCGCAAAGGTCGGGCGTTGCGGTTTCCAGGTCGGCACAGCCGAAGTATTTTCGGCAAGTCACCTGTCCTGTTGGAGTTTACACCCTTTCGGAAACGCGTTATATCCAACCCCTGCTTTGGTCGATCTTGGCGGCGATGTCGTTTTCTCGCGCCGTCGTCCTCCCCCGTCTGAAGCTCCCCGGCGAGGCATCCTGGAGACTGTTGCGTGGCTACTGAGAACACCGAAGAAAAAGTCATCGCCATCGTGAGCGAGCAGTTGGGCGTCCCCGTCGAGGAGGTCACCCGCAAGAGTTCGTTCGTCGATGATTTGAAGGCCGACTCTCTCGACGTCGTTGAACTGGTGATGGAGTTCGAAGACACCTTCGGCATCACCATTCCCGACGACGATTACGAGAAGATTCGGACGGTCGGAGACGCGATCGAATACATTGAGGATAAGAGCCGGAATGCGTAGGCGCGTCGTCGTCACGGGCGGGGCGGTCGTCTCGGCGCTCGGCTGCGACATTGCCGAGTTTTGGGATCGGATGTGCGCCGGTAAAAGCGGCGTCGCACGGATCCGCCGATTCGACCCGACCGAATTCAAGGTCACGTTCGCCGGTGAGGTTCCCAACTGGGATCCGACCGAGCATATCGACCTTGCCGCCAAAGAATTGAGGCGGCAGGACCGGTTCGTCCAGTTCGCCGTCGTGGCCGCGCACAAAGCGATCCGGCAATCGGGCATCGACTTCAAGCAAGGCGATCCCTATCGCAACGGCGTGTTGATCGGCAGCGGCATCGGCGGGCTCAACGAGATCGAAGAGCAGCACACGACGCTCTTCGAGCGCGGCCCGAGCCGTGTCTCCCCGTTCATGATTCCCAAGCTGATGGTCAATGCCGCCAGCGGGAACGTGAGCGTGACCTGGGGGCTGCGCGGGCCGAATTCGGCCGTCGCGACGGCTTGCGCCAGCGCCACCAACGCGATCGGCGACGCGTTCAAGCTCATCCAGAACGGCCTCGCCGATGTGATGGTCACCGGCGGCAGCGAAGCCGCGATCACACCGATGGGGCTCTCCGGCTTTGGTCGGATGGGGGCGCTTTCGACGAGAAACGACGCTCCCGAGAAGGCGAGTCGCCCTTGGGACAAGGGACGAGACGGTTTCGTGCTTGCCGAAGGGGCCGGAATCCTCGTCCTCGAGGAATATGAGCACGCAAAACGGCGCGGAGCCGTGATTCTGGCCGAAATGCTCGGTTACGGGATGTCAGCTGACGCCTCGCACATGACCGCTCCCGATCCCGAGGGGAAGGGGGCCGCCCGGGCGATGCAGTCGGCGATTCAGGACGCCGGCCTCAACGTCAGTGATATCCAGTACGTGAATGCTCACGGCACCAGCACGCCGCTCGGCGACAAGGCTGAAGTCGTGGCGATCAAAACGGTGTTCGGGTCGCACGCGTCTCGACTCGCCGTCTCGAGCACGAAGAGCCAGATCGGGCATTTGCTGGGCGCGTCTGGCGGTGTCGAGTTCGTGGCGTGCGTTCTCGCGCTGCAGAATCAGACATTGCCCCCCACGATCAATCTCGACAACCCGGACCCTGAGTGCGATCTCGATTTCGTGCCGCACGAGGCCCGTCCGGGCAAACTCACCGCGGTGTTGAAGAACAGCTTCGGTTTCGGCGGCCACAACGCCTGTCTCGTCGTCGGCAAGGCGGCTTGACCTGCCGATTCCGTCCGCAAAACTAGAGTCACGGCGTCGCATCGCGTGCGTGCGGTGCGACGCCGCGATTGTTAGACTGCGGGGCATCGGCGGTCGTTGCCGTCGGCTTGGAAGTCTTGGTGGCAGCGTATGAGCAGTTCCAGCGCGGCCCGCCGCCGCGTCGTCATCACCGGTCTCGGAGTCGTCAGCCCCCTCGGTCTGGGGCCTGACGCTTTTTGGGAGAGGCTTTCCAAAGGCGAAAGCGGCATTCATGCCGTGGGCCCCGAAGCCAACGCCGCGCCTGGCCACGCCGGCGGACAGGTTCCGGACTTCTCCGACGAGATCACCAAAGAGGTGATGCCCAAGAAGCAGCGCAAGTTCGTGCGCGTCATGTGCCGCGAGATCGAGCTTGGCGTGGTGGCCGCGCTGTCCGCGGTCGCCCAGTCGAAAATCGACCTCGAACAGATCGATCACGACCGCTTCGGAGTCGATTTCGGCGCGAACCTGATGTTCAGCCCGCCGAACGTGCTTCAGGATGCCTGCTGGTCGGTGACGGAGCGCACGCCCGAGGGACCGAAGTTCAATTACGACCGCTGGGGCGGACACGGGCTGAACGTTCTGGAGCCGCTGTGGCTGCTCAAGTACCTGCCGAACATGCCGGCGTGCCACATCGGCATCGCGGTCGAGGCACGGGGGCCGAACAACTCGCTGACGCTCGAAGACGCGAGCGGCAATCTCGCCGTCGGCGAAGCGTCGCGAATCATTCAGCGGGACCGGGCCGACATCATGATCGCCGGCACCACCGGCACGAAGCTGAACTCGGTCAAGACGATGCACGCCGCGCTGTGGCACGATCTTGCCGAAGGCGACGGACCTCCGGAAACGTGGTGCCGCCCGTTCGACGCCAGTCGAACGGGGCAGGTGGTCGCCGAGGGGGCGTGTGCATTGATCCTCGAAACGCCCGAGCACGCCGCAGGCCGCGGCGCGATCGTTTATGGTGAAATTCTCGGCATGGGATCCTCGTGCGTGACCAATCGGGACGGAAGTCCCGACATCGCGACCGCTGTGGCAAACGCGCTGAAGGCGGCCTTGCGCGACGCGCAGGTTGACGCGAGCGATGTCGGTCATGTCAACGCCCACGGCGTCGCCATCCGCAGTGTCGACGTCGCGGAGGCCGAGGGGATCGGACGAGTGTTCCCGCATGGGGTGCCGGTGACGGCGCTCAAGAGCTACTTCGGAAACGCGGGCGCGGGCGCGGGCGTGCAAGAGCTCGCAGGCTCATTACTCGCGTTGCGGAACGGCGTCGTTCCCAGGACGTTGAACTGTGAACAGATCGATCCGGATTGCCCGATCGATGTTGTTCGGGAAACGCATCGCCCGACCGACAACCGGCTGTTCGTCAACATCAACGTCACGCGAGCCGGGCAGGCCAGTGCGCTGGTCGTGCGAGCGGCGTGAATCCGGCGGTTCTCAAATGAAGAAAGCCCGGCGGTTATCCCGCCGGGCTTTCTTCATTTCACGCTGCACACGGCCCGATTATCTCACCGGCACCGCTTCGATCATCCAGTCGCCGCCCAACTCAGCGGGACGCGCGGGCACTCCCGGCAAATCAACGAACGAATGTTCGCCCGTCGTGCTCGAATCGAAGCTGACGTAAACGCCTTTCGTTTGAGCCGCCCCGAAGTCGATCGCAACGCGAAAGTTCTCGGGCACTTCCACCGGCTTCTCGAACTTGAGGTAGACCCACTTTTCGCTGCCGCGTTCGAACTTCGAGTACGGCGCCAAACGCGCCGCGATGACGTCGTCCATTTCCTCGTTCAGGAAATAGAACAGGAAGCTCTCTTTCGGTGGTTGCGGACTGCCGTATCGCGATCCATGCACGCGAAGTCCGGCGATCTCGCCCCCGCCCGGCAACCCGAACGCGATGATCTCGCCCGAGCCGCCCAAGCTCTTTTTGCCGTCGGCGGAGTTGTCGTGGTACTTCAAGGCGCGATCGGCCGCTGTGCCGGAATGACACATCACGGCGAGCGGACCGGCCATGCACGTCGCTCGAAAGAGGATGATCGCCATTGTTATCGCTCCTGACAATTCTCTTGACGAGTCTGGTCTCGAAGTGAGCCAGGCCGAGACTTATCGGCCGGCCAATGCGAACTTCGCTCCGCGGTACGCCGAGAGGTGCTTCGCGCCGGTCTTCACGACGCGCTGGAAGGCTGCGTTGGCTTCCGCAGTCTGGCCCTGCTGGGCGAGCTTGCGACCGATGAAGTACTCGGCCTCGGCATTCTGGGCCGTTCTACGCGGCTCCTCCGGGGCGACCGCGGCCCTCAGTTGGTCTGAGTTGATGCGGTCGTACTGGAAGGCGACGAGATTGTCGATCCAATCGCGACTGGCTGCGGGCTTATCGAACGAGGCGGCGAACTCTGCGCCAGCGGCATCCTTCCGACCGAGCTCCTCGAGCGCGGCGATGCGCCAGGGCTGAAGCTGCGTGAAGTTCGGGTTCAGTTCAAGGGCTTTCTCGAACGATCGCACGGCGTCTTCATAGCGACCCGCGAAAAACTGGGCGAAGCCGAGGTCGGTGACCGCCGTCGGATGGTTCGGCACCATCTGCAATGCTTTGCGGTGGTCGGCGATCGCCTCGTCGAACTTGCCCGCAGCGACCCGTGCCGTGCCCCGCAGTCCGTAGACCATCGGTTGTTCCGGATTCAGCCGCAGCGACGCGGTGAAGTCATTCTCGGCGGCCTGCGGGTTGTCGAGCAGCATCAGCGTGACGCCGCGGTTCGTGTAGGCGTAGAAATAATTGGGATCGAGCTCAAGTGACCGCGTGAGATCCGCGACGGCCTTCTCGGGCTGGTTCGTCTGTTGCAGGAACATGCCGCGGTTGTTGTAGACCAGCGGATTCTCGGGAAACGCTCTCACCGCCCGGTCGAAGGCGGCTTTCGCAGCGTCGCGGCGGTCGGCCCGGGCCAGTGTGTCTGCCGCGGCGGTGTAGGCGGCGAGAAACTGCGGATCGAGCCGTAATGCGTCCTCGAAATCCTTGACGGATGTGTCCGTCAGGCCCAGGAAGCCGCGCGCAAGCCCACGCTGATAGGTGAGCTTCGCCTTCTCGTCGGGCTTCAGCGCCGCGTTCGACAAGGCCACGTCGGCCTGCTGCGTGGAAATCTCGGCGTGTTCCTTGCGGTTTTCGACGATCGACAGGTTCGTCATTCCGTAAAGGTACGGCAGATAGTAGATCACGTTCTCGCGTCCGCCGAGCGAGATCGCCTCGCGAGCGTCGGCGATGCCGTCTCGCAGCATCTGGGCGTCGCGTTGCTGCACCCCTTGCTCGACACGGGCGCTGCCGCGCAGATAAATCGCCACATGATCCTTTGGGCTCCTGCGCAACGCCGAATCCGCAAGCTGGATCGACTTGTCGAAGTCACCTCGCTTGTAGGCGTCTTCGGCTTGAGTTTTCAGTTGCTCGACGGCCGAGTTCGGAGCCGCCGGGGCGACTTGCGCGACGACAGGCGAGGCGAGCTGTGAGGAAAGAGCGACCAGTGTGACGAGCGGGGCGGTTAGCCAACGAATCGGCAGACGCATGAACGGCTCTCCTTGGGTGTCTTGCGGCCGGAGCGACGGAAGTCCTGATAGCTGAACGGGATTTCTTTGCGGTGTTGGCCGTACTATCTGCGGCATGTGCCGGAATTGCAACAGCGGGGTCGCGCGTTCGCCCCGGCGGTGGTTGTCGGCGCGAGGACTGTTGAGGGTACTCCTGAGCTCGATTCGGCGGCGCGTCATCTCGCAACGTTCCCGTCGACGCAAGGCCGTCAATCAGCCGGGGTTGATCCTTGACTTCACCAGTGACGACCGGTATCGTTCCAGCCGAAACCGCGTCGGTCCAGCCGTCCGGATTGCGCTCCAAACAGGTGGTTCGCAAGTCGGTTCAGTTGGCCCGTTCCCGCCTCGCAGCGAGGCGAGTACCGCCGACCGGAGCGTCCAAGCCGTCAGGTTCGGCCGTTCCGGCAGTTCTCGTGAGGTCAGCCGAAATGTAGGCGTCGCAGGACTGAGAAAGTTCGGGGGTGACCGCAGCCGTTGGTTGCGGTGGTGGTGTCGTTCGACGCCGCCAGTGCGCCCGATCGGTCGCTGGCGGGCGGGAGGTCGTGTCTCGTGCCCGCTGTTTTTGTTTTTAGGGGCAGGGGCGTTTGAGGCAGGAACCGAGGCGATCCGGCGAACGCCCGATCGTCGCGAAGGGGTAGGTGATGAAAGGCAGCGAGATCCTTCGGATCGTCGACGCGATTCACCGGGATAAGAACGTCGACAAGGAAATCGTCTTCGAGGGGATCGAACAAGCGATCCTGTCGGCGGCCCGTAAGCATTTTGGTGAAGAAGCGGTGATCGAGGTCTCGATCGATCGCCAGTCTGGCGATGCGGCCGTGTCCGTTGCCGGCGACGCTCTTAAGCCGGATGAAATCGGCGACCTGCTGGGACGTATCGCCGCTCAGACGGCGAAGCAGGTGATGATCCAGAAGATTCGCGAAGCGGAGCGTGACAGCCTCTTCGACGAATATACCTCTTTACGCGGCCAGATCGTGACCGGTCAGGTCAGCCGCATCGAGGGTGGCGGCACCGCCCTTGTCAGCTTGGGGAAGGTCGAAGGCATCCTGCCGCGGGGCGAGCAGATTCCCGGCGAGGCGCATCACGTCGGCGAGCGAGTTCGCTCGGTCGTGATGGACGTCCGCAAGGCCGGCAGCCGCGTGAAGATCATTCTGAGCCGGACGCACCCGGAGCTTGTCCGGCGGTTGTTCGAGCTTGAGATTCCCGAAGTCGCCGAGCACGTCATCGAGGTGCGGTCGCTCGCACGCGAAGCGGGATACCGCTCGAAGGTGGCGGTCTCGTGCTACGATACAAAGATCGATTGCGTGGGGGCCTGCGTCGGCGTGCGCGGGTCGCGGATTCGCAGTGTCGTCGACGAGCTCGCCGGAGAGCGAATCGATATCGTTCGCTGGAACGACTCGTTGCAGGTGCTCGTGCCGAACGCGCTTCAGCCGGCTGAAGTGGAAGACGTGATTCTTTGCCCGCAGCTCGGCAAGGTCATCGTGCTCGTTCGCGAAGACCAGTTGTCGCTTGCGATCGGCAAAAAGGGGCAGAACGTTCGGCTGGCTTCGAAGCTGGTGGGCTGGGACATCCAGGTGCTCACCCAGGAGCGGCTCGACGAGCAAATCGAACGATCGTTGGCGGCGTTCGCCAATATCCCGAACATCACGGCCGACCTTTCCGAGAACCTGGTCGCCCAAGGCTTTTTCACGTTCGACGAACTGTCGGTGATCGAGCCAGATCAGCTCGCTGAATTGGGCGGCCTGACCCCTGAGCAGTGCGACGAGATCGTCGCGTACGCCGACGAGATGGCTTTGAAGGCTGAAGAACAGGATCGCGCCGATCGTGAACGCCGCAGAGTCGCCGACGCGGCACCGAAAGTCGTCGCGGAGGTGGAAGAGGTAGAACAAGAGGAAGACGCCGATCAAGGCGAGGCCGACTCTGGCGAAGCAAGTGCCGGTGAGCCCGACGAGGTCGGCGAAGGCGGGGTCGAGCCTTCCGCGGGGCCGCACGACGAGACCGAATCCGGGGATGATCCCGACGGTTCGGGGGTCGTCGAGCATTTGTTGGCCTCAGGCGCCGAGGTCGATCCGAAGTCGGCTGTCGGAGGCTCCGGCGAGTAGAATGGAACCATGCTGCAAGGGCACCGCATCGATGCGGTCACTCGTTGCGGCGAATCGATAGTGTCAGCATTGTGAGGTTGGTCGTCGGCGATTCGTTGCCGAGCGACGTGGCGAGTCGGGCGTCGGTGCTCTGGCTCGTGATTGTTTCACCGAGGGGTGTGCTTTTGAAGATTCGGATCTTCGCCCTGGCGAAAGAGCTGGGCTTGGACAGCAAGGAATTGATCGAATACGCCGCCCAGGCGGGCGTCGAGGTCAAGAACTCTGCGCTGGCAAGCATTTCGCCGGAAGAGAGGGATCTTGTTCTGGCTCATTTGAAGTCCGCGAAGTCGGCTCCGGCAGGAGCTTCGACCGCGGTCCGCGACGAACCTATGTCTCCGGTTCGGCGCGATCCAATGGGCGACCGCGGAAAAGTTCGAAAGATCGAGGCGCCCGCTCGCGTGCCTCGGCAGGAACCGAGCGGTCCGGAACGTCGCGAGTCGGCCGACGCTCCGCCCGCCGTCGCGGCGGAGTCGGCTGATCAAACGGGCGATGCTGCCGGTGAACAGGAGCGTGAGATCGCTACGATGACAGGAACGGCGGTCGCCGAACCGCCTGAAGACGAGGCGTTGGACGAAGCCGGAAGTGAAGAAGAAGCCGTTTCCGGTGAAGCAGAATCGGCGACGGACGAAGACGCTGAAACCGCCGTCGAGGCGCGGACTGCGACCTCCGAAGACTCGTCTACGGCCGGGCCGGAAGTTTCGGCTCCGCCTGCGGCCGGTGAGCCCGAGCGGTCGGCTGCTCGCGAGGGTGGTCCCATTCGTCCGATCGCGATTCGGCCGGACGAGGGCGGCCGACGCGGCGTTCGCGATATGCGTCCCGTGGGGACCGTGCAAACGAACGCCCAGCGTTCCGGCAAGAAAGAGAGCGCTGATAAAGAGCGGAAACGGCCGGTTCTCGCTCGTCCGGCGGTTGCCGCGCCGCCGAAGTTCACGCCGTCGCGGCCGAAGGCTGACGCGAACGAGGCTCCGGCTCAGAAGCCCGACGTGCCGCTGAAGCCGGGCATGATGCAGGACCGGGCCAGTCCGCTTTCGGCGCATTTGGCATCGCGCGGGACCGAGAAAAAAGGACCGGCTCGCAGAGGCGGCGGTGGCGGCGTCGCACGTGAAATGAGCGCCGAGGAGCGCGAGCAAGACGCGCTCAAGGCGAAGCGCAAGGGCCGCCCCGGCCGCAGGTCCCGCGAGGATGACGACGACGGACGCCGCGGCCGCACGCTGCATCGCAACCGCTCTCGTCGCGGCCCGGTCGCGTATACATCGACGGCGACGATCGAGTTTCCGATCACGATTCGGAGTCTCTCCGAGGCGATGGGTCGCCCGGCGAAGCAGTTGATGACGGTCCTGTTCAAGCAGGGCCAAATGGTCTCGATCAACGACGTGATCGATGAAGAGGCGGCGATCGAAATCGCAATGGATCTCGGCGTCGAGCTCAACATCAAGCGCGAGCGGGATCTCGAAGCGGAACTTGCCGAGTTGCTCGAGCCGGACGACGACGAATCGGTCCTCGAGACCCGACCGCCGATCGTCACGATCCTCGGCCACGTCGATCACGGCAAGACGACCCTGCTCGACAAGATCCGTCAGGCGGACGTCGCCGGCGGAGAGGCGGGCGGAATCACCCAGCACATCGCCGCCTATCAGGTCGAGCATAACGGTCATCGGATCACCTTCGTCGATACGCCCGGACACGCGGCGTTCGGCGAAATGCGCGCCCGTGGTGCGAACGTCACCGACGTCGTGGTGCTCGTCGTCGCCGCCGACGACGGCGTGATGCCGCAGACGGAAGAGTGCATCAGCCACGCGAAAGCCGCCGGCGTGCCGATGATCGTGGCGCTCAACAAGATGGATCTGCCGGGAGCCGATGCGAACAAGGCGCTGCAAGGGCTTGCCGCGCGAGACGTGCTTCCGGCGGAATGGGGCGGCGACACCGAGGTCGTGCGGACGAGCGGTGCGACGGGCGACGGGCTGAGCGACCTGCTCGACACGATCCTCATTTCCACCGAGCTGCGGGAACTGAAGGCCAGTCCCGATCGGCCGGGCGTGGGCGTGTGCCTCGAAGCGTTCCGCGACGAGGGGCGCGGTCCGGTCGCGTGGCTCATGGTGCAGAACGGCACTTTGAGCGTCGGCGACGTGATCCTGTGCGGTTCGGCCTACGGTCGCGTGCGAGCGATGTACGACGATCGCGATCAGGAACTCGAAGAGGTCGGTCCCTCGACTCCGGTCAAGGTCGCCGGTCTGGAGAGCGTTCCGATCTCAGGCAGCCACTTCTTCGTCCTGGAAGACATCGAAGACGCTCGCGAGATCGCCGAAGTTCGACAGCGGACCGGCCGCGCCGAGACGCTCGCGTCGCTGGTCCACCGTCCCCGGTCTCTCGAAGAGATTCTGGAAACGGCCCGCGGCGGAGAGGTGCAGGATCTGCCTTTGATCATCAAGGCCGACACCGGCGGATCGATCGAGGCGATCCGGCACGAACTCGACAAGTTCGAGCATCCCGAAGTCCGCATCCGACTGCTGCACACGGGCGTCGGCGGCGTGAATGAAAGCGACGTTTCGCTGGCGAGCGCTTCGGGCGCCGTCATCGTGGCCTTCCAGGTCGTTCCGGACGACCGTGCCCAGTCGCTGGCCGAGCGGGAAGGCGTCGAGATCCGTCGCTACAGCATCATCTACGAGGTGATGGACAGCATCCGGCAGCGGCTCGAGGGCATGCTGAAGCCGGAACAGCGCGAAGTGATGACGGGGCGCGCGATCGTGCTGCAAACGTTCAAGATCAGCCGGACCGGCACGATCGCCGGTTGCCGCGTCTTGAACGGCACGATCGAGCGGAACAATCGCATCCATCTCATTCGCCAGCAGACTTTGATCAACAGCTTCGGCATCGCGTCGCTGCGGCGCGAGAAAGACGACTCCAGGGAGGTCCGGGAAGGCATGGAGTGCGGTATCCGCCTCGAGAACTTCAACGACATCAAGGAAGGCGATTTGCTTGAGGCGTTCCGTATCGAGCAGGTCAAGCGGACTCTTGACTGATCGCAGGCGAAGCCGGAGGGCCGACCGTAGATGATCTCGCGACGCGTGGCGAAGGCCTCACAAGCGATCAAGGAAGTCGTCGGAATGACGATCCTGCAGGGGCTGCGCGATCCGCGAGTCAAGAACGTGACGGTCTTGTCGGCCGAGGCCTCCGCCGACATGCGGTCGGCCAAGATCTACATCTCGGTCATGGGCGATGTGAAGACCGAGGCGCTGACCCTTAAAGGACTGGAATCGGCCCGCGGTTTTTTGCAGTCCAAGATCGCCGAGCGACTTCAGACACGCCAGACGCCGATCCTGACGTTCGTGATCGATCGCGGGATCAAGAGCAGCATCGCAACCTCCCTCGCCCTGCGAGACGAATTGCGGCCGGCAAACGACGCGACGGATGCGACGGCTCTCGACCATGACGAAGAAGAGTGACCTCCCTCGCGGTCGCCGGAACCGCCCATCGAAAGCAGCAAAGCGCCGATCTCGCGAATGAAAGCTTCTGAAAAGCAAGACTTGACGAAGAAACTGGTGACGCGCCTCGAGAAGCATTTCGGGAAGCCCCCCGAGATGCCCGATCGCTCGGTGCTCGACACGCTGGTGTTCGCCGTCTGCCTCGAAAACGACGGATATGCCGCCGCCGATCGTGCCTACGCGGCGCTCGGCGAGCAGTTTCACGACTTGAACGAAATCCGGGTCAGTTCGATTTCCGAACTGGCGTCGGCGTTCGCGCATCAAGCCGATCCTGAACTGCGCGCCCACCGCATCCGGTCGATCTTGCAGTACGTGTTCGAGGATCAGTTCGAATTCGACCTCGAAGCCGTGCGAAAGAAGACGCAGGAGCAGGCGGCCAAGAAGATCGGCAAGATCCGAGGGCTGTCGCCGTTCGTCCGCAATTTCGTCCAGCAATCGTCTCTAGGGGCGCATCTCGTGCCGCTCGACGATCGCATGACGGCTGCCGTCGTCTGGCTCGGTCTCGTCGATTCCGGCACCTCGACCGAGGCCGCCGCCGACGCCCTGAAGTCGGCCGTGCGGAAGGCGGACAGCGTCATTCTGTGCCACCTGCTGCGATGTCTCGCCGCCGAGCCTCCCGGGCGGAACCTCTTCGACCCCGCTTCGTTCAGCGTTCCCCAGGGCGGTTATACGGCGTCCGACGCGATGCGTCGCGTCGAAGAGCTGTTGAGCGGTAAATCGCGTGGTTCGGCCGCCGAGAAGACGAGCAAGACGCTTAAGGCCGCGAAGAAGCCCGCGAAAGAGGTGGCGGCCGCAAAGCGGCCGGCCGCCAAGCGGCCGGCCGCCAAGAAGCCGAAGGCGGCGGAATCGGCTTCAAAATCGACGGCTGCCGCCAAGAAGGCCAAAGGTCGCAGCCGGGCGGCTTCCTGATCGCTCACCTCTCTTGGTGGACACCGAAGCCAAGCGTTATTATCAAGGCTGCCGCGAAACCTGTCGGCCGCAACCACGCGGGAGGGGCGCGGAAGGAGCTTCGCCATGGACGATGCCCGCGTTCGCTGCGGCTTGAACTTGTTCGCGATCCTGTCGTCGTTCGCGGTACTGTCGTGCTCGACGGTCGCGCGATCGGCGGATGAGCCGGTCGATGAGCCCCAACCGGGCTCGATCCAGACTCAGCCCGGCGATCCGGTCGCCGAGCCTTTGGACCCCGTCCGTGACCGGACGGAGAAGGCCGACCGCCAGCTCGATGCGATGTCGTGGTTCGGCGTCGCGAAGCTGCGCGAGAGCCGCGGCGACTTTCGCGGGGCGCTCGACGCCTACCGCAAGGCCGTGGAACTCGATCCGTCGGCCGTCGCGATCTACCGCGGTCTCGTCCCGCTGGCGTTCAGTCTGAACGAGACCGACGACGGTCTGAAATACGCCCTCAAGCTCGTCGATCTCGATCCCGGCGATGCGGGATTGATGCAGCAGCTCGCACGCGTGCTGGTCTCTCGCGGACAGGTCGCCGAAGCCGCCGGCTTGCTCGAAAAGGCGGCCAATGCCCAAACGGTCGACAAGAAATCGGCGCAGTATGTCAGTCTGCAACGCGACCTTGGTGTGCTGTACGCCGCTCAGGGCGACAACGAGAAAGCCGCCGGCGCCTTCACGGTGCTTCTCGAAGCGTTGAAGCGGCCGGAAGCGTTCGGACTCGATGCTCGACAGCGGTCGGCGCTGGTTTCCGACGCCGAGACGACGTATGAACGGCTCGGGCAAACGTTTCTCGATGCCGGCATGACCGACCTCGCCGTCGAGGCTTTCGAGAAGGCCGCCGAGACGCGCCGCGGAAAGACCGGAATCCTGCAGTACGACCTCGCGCGGGTCTACTTGAAGGCCGGAGACGCCGAAAAATCGCTCGAGCAACTCGAAGCATACGTCAAGGACGGTCGCACCGATCGCGGTCGCGCCGCTTATGACCTGCTCGCCGAGGTGTTGGCCGCGCTCGGACAAGAGGCGGAAATCGACGAACGGTTGGAAGCGATCGTCGAGCAGGACGGGAAGAATCCGTTCGCGAAGCTGGCTCTGGCCGATCGCTACGCAAAGGCCGACAAGCTCGACGAGGCCGCGAAGCTCTATGAGACCGCACTCGAAGAAGCGAAAGACGCCACGGGGTATCTTGGTCTCGCCGACGTGTATCGCCGGCAGAAGAAGGCGGACAAGCTCGTCGAATTGCTGGCTCGAGCGGCCGTCGCCGGTGCGCCCGATCAACTCCTGACGGAGTCGATCGCCCGCGTCACCGAAGACGCAACGCTCACGGACGAGATCCTGGCTGCGGGTCGCAAAGGAGCCGAATCGAAGCCTCCGAAAACCGATTTCGCGAGCGCGTACCTGCTGGGAAAGCTCGCGATGCAGGCGGAGCGATACGACGACGCCGATGTCTTCTATCGGCTGGCGATTCGCATTCGTCCCGATCGTGCGGCGGCGCTGCATGAGGAGTACGGTCGAAACCTCTTGCTGGCGGATCAATACGACGCGGCGGCGACAATCTATCAGGACGCACTGAACGCACCTGCCGACGAAGGCGCGACGCTGAACTTCATGTTCCGTCTATCGCAGGCTTTAGAGTTCGCCGGCAGGACCGATGAGGCGCTGGCGACGGTCGAGAAGGCCCTGACGCTCGCTCCGTCCGCCCCGTTACTTCACTACCAGAAGGGCTGGGTCCATTTTCACGCCCGCAATTGGGACGAGGCGGCGGAGCTCTTCCGGCAGGTGATCGAGAAGTTTCCGCAAGACGCCGATACCGTGCGCCAGGCCCGCCTGAGCCTGTCGGCCCTGTACGTCGAGCAGGGTGAGAAAGAGAAGGGCGAGCAGGTGCTGGAAGAAATCTACGCCAGCGACCCCGACGATCCTTCCGTGAACAACGATCTGGGCTATCTCTACGCCGACGGCAACAAGAAGCTCGAACAGGCCGAGTCGATGATCCGCAAGGCTCTCGCGTCGGAACCCGAGAACGCGGCCTACCTCGACAGCATGGGCTGGGTGCTGTATCGGCTCGGCAAATACGACGAGGCCGCAAGCCATCTCGAGAAGGCCGTCGGACTGCCGACCGGCAACGACGCGACGCTGTGGGATCACCTCGGCGACGTCTATTCGAAGCTCGGCAAAGCCGACAAGGCGCGCGACGCGTGGCAGAAGGCTCTCGAACTGGCCAAAGACGAGAAATCGCCCAAGGCCGAAGACATCGAGGCGATCGAAAAGAAGTTGAAGGACGGCGAAGCCCAAGATCAATAACAGCGTCGCTTATGCATTAGAACTGAGCCGCGACCGTCAGGGAGCGCTTCCGGCCGGCTCGGAAACGCTCCCTGACGGTCGCGTCTCGGAAAATCGGCCAGCCTCCTCAAACTGACTCATCATCTTTGCTCCGAAGGCGGATCGAATGGCTGGACATTCCCACTGGGCGAATATCTCGGCGAAGAAAGGTGTCGTCGATAAAAAGCGCGGCAAGCTCTTCGGCAAGCTCAGCCGCGCGATCATCGTGGCGGCTCGCGTGGGTGGCGGCGATCCCGTCATGAACTTGCGATTGCGTTACGCGATCGACAAGGCCAAGGCGGCCAGCATGCCTAAAGACACGATCGAGCGGGCCATCAAAAAAGGCACCGGCGACCTCGAAGGCGAGAGCTACGAAGACGTCATCTACGAAGGCTACGGCCCGGGCGGCGTGGCTGTCTTGTGCGATCTGCTGACCGACAACAGGAATCGCACGGCGGGCGAGATTCGCAAGATCTTCGAGGTTCACGGCGGAAACCTCGGCAGCACGAACTGCGTCGCCTGGATGTTCGAACGGAAAGGCGTCTTCTCGATCCCGGCGGCTCAGGTGAGCGAAGACCGCCTCTTCGAAATGGCCCTCGAAGCCGGTGCCGATGACGTGAAGCAGGACGGGGAGTCCTTCACGGTGACGTGCTCGACCGACGCCTTCACGGCGGTGAGCGAGGCTCTCGGAAAAGCCGGCATCACACCCGATTCGGCCGACGTGGCTCGCGTGCCGCAGAGCACGGTCGATCTCGACATCGATGACGGCCGCAGGATGCTCGAATTGCTCGAAGCTCTCGAAGAGCAGGACGACGTGCAGACCGTCATCGCCAACTTCAACATTCCCGACGAACTCCTCGCCGAGGTCGGAGAGGGGTAGAGTTGCTGCGGCCTGCTGAAGCGCTCGCGGTCCGAAATCTTGCGGTTCGGGCCGCTTTTTCGTGCGCCGCGGCTCATTCCGTCGCGTTCTCTACGTCGGACGCGTTTTTTTCGTCCGGCAGGCCGTGTTTCCGCCGGGTGACGCCGATATTCTGTCGTGCACTTTCCCGTTCGAGGTGGTGTTCGTGGCCGTCGCAATCGAATTCCGTTGCCACACCTGTGGCAAGCTGCTGAGGACCGGCGAAGAAAACGCCGGTCGGCCGGCGGCGTGCCCCGCGTGCGGTGATCGCGTCGCGGTACCCGTCTCGGGTGCTGAGGCCGGTGCCGTTTCCGTGGTCACCGACCATGTCACGGACGGAGGGAACGCCGCCCGCCGGTCGATGCGGGAACACCGGGGCGGAATCATTCTCGCCTTCGGCATCCTGTCGTGGGTGTCGATGTGCTTCCTCTTCGGCGTCGCGGCGTGGGCGCTCGCCGTTGAAGACCTGCGTGCGATGCGCGCCGGTGAAATGGACGCGACGGGAGAGCGCATCACGCGAGCGGGAATGATCCTGGGCGCGATCTCCGTGGTCCTGACGATGGTCGTGCTGTTGGGGATGGTCGGCGCGGCGGGAATCGCGATTGCCGTGAGTTAGGAGAGGCTTTGAGGGGAGGGCGAAGCTCCCGCTGAGCCGCGAGTAAGAGGACGTTTACCAGATCGTGGCGGCTCGGAGGGAGCCTCGCCTTCCCGATCGAATTAGGCATCGCCTGTTGGGCGAGCATGTGGTCACACGCGTCTGAATCCGTTCAATTCCGGCTTCTCCGAATCACCAACATCCTTTCAGCTCCGCCGAGCCATGCCGATCGAGTTCCGCTGTCCGAACTGCGAGAAGAAGCTTCGAACGGCCGACGAAAAGGCCGGCAAGACGGCCAAGTGTCCGCAGTGCGGCACACCGGTCGTCGTGCCGGGTGCCAGTCAGGCCGAAGACGATTTCGATCAGTTTCCCGCGTTCGGCGACATCGAGGATCGCGCGGCGGTAATGCCGCCTCCAAGCGGCAGGTCGGCTGTCGCCACCGAAGTCGCCTGCCCGATGTGCGGGGCGATGAACGACGCGCGAGCGACGCGCTGCCTGTCGTGCGGAGAGGATCTCGGTGATGCCGTCGTCGCCGCCACCGGCCGCACGCCGTCGCTACGATTCGGCGATATCTGGGAGACCGCATGGGGAAAGTGGACGGCGAACCTTGGTCTGTCGGTCGCCTCGATCCTGATCGCAGCGGCGATGGTCGCGGTCGCCTACGGTCTGCTTGTCTTCCTGGCTGTCATCGGATTTGGAGCCGTCGGGTTCGCAGGCGCCGGCGGTGGAAACAATCCTGGTCCCGCCTTCCTCGTTGGCATCTTCGCCGCGATGGCGTTTGGATATCTCGCGATTCTAGCGCTTCTGATCTACATACAGCTCGGTCTCTCGAATTTTTCGCTGAACTTGGCGCGGCATCAACAGGGCAGCCTGGGCGACATGTTTCCGCCGATTCATAAGCTGCCGGCGATTCTCATCTGCATGTTCGTCGTCTATCTCGCCGTCTTCGTCGCGATGCTCCCTGGGCTTGCCGCGCAAGTCGGCGGCCAAGCGATGATGATGAACGACAACAACGCTGTCGGGCTCTTGCTGGTACTGCTGGGATACGGACTACAAATGGCCGGAGCCGTCGTTCCTATGGTTTTCTTTTGGCCCATCCCTTATCTCATCGCCGATCGCCGGAGCGGCTTGTTCGCATCGCTCGTCGATGGGCCGAAGCTGGCGATCTATGATTGGAAGCTGTCGTTGCTCCTGGCGGTCGTCAATGTCGGGCTTTCGTTCCTTGGCTCGTTGGCGTGCGGCGTCGGTCTGCTCTTCACCTATTCATTGTCGTTCCTATTATTCGCCGTCGCCTACGATCGTCTCGCGAAGCGCACCCGCATCGCCTAAATCGCCGTTTTGCCTTTCGGATATGCCTCGCGAATCGATTTACCGCGGCGGAGAAGAAGAACTGCCGCGGCCGAAGAAGAGCGGCGAACCTCCCGCGCCCACGCCCGACGAGAAGGTCTTCGAAGAAGAGCTCCGTCCGCGCCGGTTGAGTCAGGTCGTCGGTCAGCGGAAGGTGCTCGAACGGCTCCAGATCATTCTCGACGCCGCGCAGAAGCGCGGCGAGCCATTGGGGCATTTGTTGCTCGACGGTCCGCCTGGGCTTGGCAAGACGACGCTGGCGATGGTCATCCCGCGAGAACTCGGCGTGGATATACAGTTCACGTCGGGGCCGGCATTGCGGGCGCCGCGCGATCTGCTGCCTTATCTGACGAACGCCGGTAAGAAGTCGGTGCTGTTCATCGACGAAATCCATCGGCTGCCGCCGGCCGTCGAGGAGTTCATCTATCCGGCGATGGAGGACTGGCGCGTCGACATCACGCTGGGCGAAGGGCTGAATGCCCGCACGATCAGCATGACGCTCGAACGCTTCACGGTGATCGGTGCGACGACGAGATCGGGCATGCTGACGGCCCCGCTGCGAGACCGGTTCGTCCATCGCGAGCATCTCGATTATTACGACCTCGACGAGCTTGCCGTGATCGTGACCACGAACGCCCGCAAGCTCAACGCCGAGATCGACGCCGAGGCGGCCGCGGAAATCGCCTCCCGCAGCCGCGGCACGCCGCGCAAGGCGAATAACCTGCTGCGCTGGACGCGAGATTTCGCCGAGGTTCACGGCGAACAGGGACGCATCACGAACGAAATGGCCCGGCGAGCGCTGGAGATGCGGGAAGTCGATGCGTTAGGACTCGAGCATCAGGACCGACGCTACTTGAAGACGCTCATCGAGTCGTTTTCGGGCGGCCCCGCGGGCCTGCAGACGATGGCCCACAGCCTCAGCATTCCCGCCGACACGCTCGAAGACGACGTCGAGCCTTACTTGCTGCGGATCGGGTTCATCCAGCGCACACCTCGCGGTCGCGTGGCCACCGCGGCGGCCTGGTCGCACATCGGCGTCCTCCGCCCGATGAATTCACCGGGTGGGCAGGGGGAGCTTTTCGAATGAAGGTACCCTGACAATACTCCCCTCTCCCTGGGGAGAGGGATCGGGGGTGAGGGGCGCGGGTTGACGTTCGCGTCGCGCTTGCGTTCATCTTTCGGTAGGGCGACGTTGAGAGAGACCAGGCGGAGCGGAAGGGCGTCCCCTCACCCCTTTCCCCTCTCCCGAGGGAGAGGGGGACAGGTTTCGTCAGCGGAGAGAATTTCATCCCTTCGCCGCGGCGAGGACTTTGTCGTAGTCGGGGTGGCTCGCCGTCTCGGCGACGTACTCGGCGTAGCGAATCGAACCGTCGGGCCCGACGACGAATACGGCCCGAGCGAGGCAGCGGTCGAGCGGGCCGCCTTTGACGAGCACGCCGTAATCCTCGCCGAACTTCGTGTCGCGATGTGCCGACAGCGTTTTAGCCTTCTCCACGTTCTCGGCCCCGCACCAGCGCTTCTGCCCGAAGGGCAGGTCCATGCTGACGACGAGGATTTCGACGTTCGGCAGCTCGGCGGCCTTTTCGTTGAAGTTCTTCGTCTCCATATGACACACCGAGGTGTCGAGGCTCGGCACTGTCGCGATGATCCGCGTCTTGCCGTCGCTGGAGGCGAGGGTCACGTCTTCAAGTGCGTTGCTCTGAAGAGTGAAGTCGGGGGCTTTGTCGCCCGCCTTGAGTTCCGGCCCCGCGAGATCGACGGGATTGCCCTTCAGAGTGACTGCGCCGCTGCGAACGGATGCCATCGCGCTCTCCTTATTGCTATGTTGCACCGGTGAGCCGCGAGCATCGGCCTGCGGAAACGTCCCGGCGTGGTTCACGACCGGAGTATGCCGGCAGGCCCACCGAATGCAAGTCGCCGCCCCACGGCAGCCCGCGGAGGTCTTGGCGGATAGAATCTGTTTTCGGCAACAGAGCCGCGACCGTCAGGGAG
>JACCRE010000013.1 GCA_013813775.1 Planctomycetaceae bacterium | reverse complement strand
AGCAGCCTGTTGAAGTAATCGACGGCACCGGCCGACGAACCAGCCAAATGTCGAGAAATGCAGGGAATTCGGCTCATGACTCAGACGCGTCGCGAGGCATTTTGAATACTTCAACGGGCTGCTAGCGCCGCTAATAGTGATCGCGGCGGCCCAATTTGCGGCGGCCGATGACAACAGGGTGGAGGTGGCAGCCAGTGTGACCGGAGCGCCGGGCGACATTGAGATCTTGACAAGTTCCGGCACGACTGGCGGTGGTGAGGCCACAGCCTCTGGACCGAATGGTGCAGCTAATGTTAAGGCATATGGCGAGGCTCTTCTGCAACCGGGCCTGCATAACGCCTATGACCACCGGCATGACTTTATTAAGTCGGGGGCTACTGCCGATACGCATGCAAAGGAGGGCGGGATGCGCCATTGGTACCACCCGGGCAGCTCGCTGACGTTCGACACCGTCACAGCTGCAGCCAAATGGGCAAAAGGCGGCACGGCGAACACCAATCACGGTTTTCACAACGGAAGCTGGGCATTTTATTGGATCACAAATGTAACCGATCCAGACCCGCAGCCGTTTTTTACAGTATCCGAGTACATAGGCCAGATCACGGTCACACGCCCGATGACGCCGGAAAGCGATGATGAATCTTACTCCGTCGGTTTCGCGAACGGAGAATTTTCGGAGTCGTGTCCTCTTCCCGTTCCCGTGACGACCGAGGGTTATGTTCGCGTTAGATACTCGGCCTACAGCCCTATGACGACGAATGGCGGCCAGTCGAATGAGATCCTCTCGGGAAGTGGGTACTACTCGTGGGGTTGCGGGACGGACACTATCGCATGGACGATTGGGGAGCCTTAAGTTCATATAACAGGGCTTTCCGAAACCGCTGCTTCCCAAGAAGTATCAAGCACCGAACACGTCCGACTTCAAAGTCACCGTCGGCGAGACCCCTGTCGAACCGCTCAAGCTGGACTTGCAGGGCAAATGACCCCTGGCGTCCGCGCAGCCCGGTAGGTCAGGCTCCTGCCTGACGCGGAACTGTGGATTCGCTCGATCGTCAGGCGGGAGCCTGACCTACGACTTTACGGTCGTTGCTCAATAGAAGTATCGCATTCGCTCCCGCGGGCTTTAGACTGGTGCCTCTTGCATCACGTCGCCCCGAAGGAGCCGAATATGCCTCGCAGCGTCTCGCGTCGCGATTTTCTGGTGAGCACCGCCGTCGCCGCCGCGGCGCCCCTGATCGTGCCCGCTCGCGTTCTCGGTCGCGAGGGCGCCGCGCCGCCGAGCGAGAGGATCACTCTCGGCGTCATCGGCATCGGGCCGCGCTGCACGTACGACCTGACGGCGATGCTGAAGTTCGACGACGTGCGCTGCATCGCCATCGCCGACGTGCAGGCGAAGCGACGCGACGCCGGCAAGAAGCTCGTCGATGACCATTACGGCGACGACAAGCTCGAGCTGCATCGAGACTTTCGCGAGCTGCTCGACCGGAAGGACATCGATGCCGTGCTGATCGCGACGGGCGACCGCTGGCACGCCGCCGCGTCGATGCTCGCCGCACAGGCCGGGAAAGACGTCTACAGCGAGAAGCCCTGCGGCATCACGATCGCCGACTGCCAGGCCCTCGCCGACACCATGCATCGCGAGAAGCGAGTCTTCCAAGCGGGAACACAACGGCGGAGCGTTCCGAATTTTCAGAAGGCGGTCGAGATGGTCCACAGCGGCAAGCTCGGCAAGCTCCACACGCTGCACGCCTCGGTCTACAAGCCCACGCTCGACAACACCTGGCTTCCCGCCGAGCCGCAGCCGGAACGCGACGTCGTCGACTGGAATCTGTGGCTCGGCCCGGCTCCCTGGCGACCGTTCAATCAGCAATACGTCGACGGCAAATGGCGCGGCCAGTGGGACTTCGACTCGGGGGCCCGGCTGCTCGATTGGGGTGCCCACACCGTCGATCTCTGCCAATGGGCGAACCAGGCCGACGACACGACGCCGATCGATTATGAGCCGAAGGAAAATGAGATCGTCTGCCGGTACGCGAACGGCGTGAAGTTGATCCTCGACTTTCTGCCGGAGCCGTTCGGCAAGCGCGAGCCGCACTACATCACGCGACTCGGCACCTGCCCCGTGCGGTTCATCGGCGACAAAGGCTCGGTCGAAACCGGCGACGAAGGTGAGATCGTCGCCGAGCCGGAGTCACTGCTCGAAGGCTTCGACCAATCGAAGCGCGTCCGCGGCCTCGACGTCGCCGCCCACGCCCGCAACTTCTTCGACTGCATCCGCTCACGCGAGATGCCGGCGGCGAATCAGAACGTGATGCGCCGCAGCCACATCGCCTCCCACGCCGCGGCGATCTCGTGGATCCTGAAACGCAAGCTGACGTTCGACCCGGCGAAGGAAGAGTTCGTGAACGACGCCGAGGCGAACCGGTTGAAGGCGCGAGGGAAGCGGGAGTGGGGGTGAAATTCGTGATTCGCTCTTCCGGAGATCGAGTAATGCTTATTGGACTTGAAGGACTGACGGGCGGATGACACCTGCAGTACGATTTCGTGAAGCATTAGCACAATCTCTGTCGCGTCTTCCGTTCGCCACGGTGCGCGGTATTGTGACTACGGAACGACGGAACGTCCGTTTTGGATCTTCGAGTGGTGGATTTCGCGGACCAACAGATTGCTGGATCTATAAAGCTTACGAAAGTGATCTCAAACTATTGTTCGGATTTTACGACGAGTCCCATCTCAACTGTAAAATTCTTCGTTCAGGCGAGCCGGTTAGCGACGGCGTAGGGGCGAGCATTCAATTCAATCTTGGGCAATCACTCGAAGGCGACGGCAACATACTAGTTCTGCGGCATCACGGCCGGGTGACGGTCGGGCGGTCACCGGTGGGCCGCGAGAGGTTGCTGAAGCACATCCGGACTCATGCTGCGCAGGCCGATATTGCGCTTGGCGGTATCCGTTTTCCGTTCGTCTGCGGTTCGACCGACGACGTGGGATCGCTAGTCGATCGTTTGTTTCTGTATTGCTATGCGATAGAGCAAGCGAAACGTCCGATCCGGAACCGGAACGAGACTCCATTGCCCGAGTTGTTCGATTCGTTTCCGCTTGAGGATCGCGTCTACGTTGAAGATAAAGCAGTCGATGGCGATGGGCAGGGATTCGCATCCTCCGCGCAAGTCAGACAGGCCATCGAAATGCGAGCGATGGAGTTGGCGCGAGCCCATCTCGAACTTGACTGGCCTGAAGTCCAGGACGTTTCACGTCATGAATCTTTCGACTTCCTTTGCGTCGCAGGCAAGCAGAAACTGCACGTTGAGGTCAAAGGGACAACAGGAGACGGCTCGGTCGTCCTACTCACTCGAAATGAAGTCGAGCATGCACGGACCAATCCGGACACGACAGCACTCATCGTTGTCTCGCAGATCGAACTTATCGAATCGCACGAAGGGCAGGTCACAGCAGCCGGCGGTGACCTGAAGATGATCCATCCATGGCGTATCACTGAATCTGTTCTCGTTCCACTGACTTACGCGTGCATGCTTGATTAACCGCAACGGAAGCCCGGCGGTGTCTAAGATGATGTCAGAGGATCATCCTTAATGAACGTGCAGCATCACAACATCCCCCGCTTCTGCAACTCCGCCACGACCGTCTGCACGATCGATGCCATCTCCGCCCTCGAGGCCACGTCGCTTCCTACCGGGCGGCTGCCGGCGATTTCCCGAGGAGTGTCGAGTGAGGTGAAGGGCGCGCGTCTCGCTAATGTAGGAGACACTCATGCGTCGTGAGCCGGGCTTCTCCGACGAGCGTGTAAACCCGCCTTCCGTGCCGGAGGAAAAGCCCTCCTTTCGCCAGATCGTGGCGGCCGGTTTCCGCACGGTGAACGCAGTCTGGCTCGCACCGGTCCTGCTGTTCGTGATCCTCGCGCCGCAACAGACGGGAGCGTGTGCCGAGCTCCTGGCTCTGCGTGCCTCGGGCCGGCAGTTGCCGCCGTGGTTGATCGCGATGGCAATTATCGGGCACCTCTCATTGATCTGGTGGCTCGTCGTGCTGCTGGGCCTCCCGTGGGTCGTCGGCGGAGCGGCGGCCAGGTTCGCCGACCATCTGATTCCGCCCGAGCGTCGCCGCAGCTACGTCGAACGGGCGAACCACTTTTACGGCCGCTCTTTCGTGCTTCTGATCCTGTTGGGAGTCCTGCTGGCGGCGCTGTTCTTGCCGCTTTACGCGGTCCCGACGTGGCTCATGATCCGCGACGAGCTGTTCTCCGCCGAGCCGGACTTCCGGGCCATCAGGAGCGCGTTTTCGCACCCGGCGATGCTCGCCTGCACGATCGCCTGGTGGCTCGCGGCGGCGGTCGTCATCATGGCCTGGGATCTGATCGTCGCGGCGATGGCCATCGAGGACATGCGTCTGTCCCGTGCCGTTCAGCGGGGTCTCTTCTTCATGCGCGATCATCCGGCGGACACGGCGCGCTTTTGGCTTTTCGTGATGCTGATCGGTCTGCCGGACCTGCTGCTCCAACAGGCGATGGTCCTTGTGCCGATGGCCGCGATCCCGCTCATGGCGATCGCCATCGGCACAGCGACTTACAACGCCTACGCGATCATGCTCACCATCGCCGTCGCTGAATCGTTGTCTCTTGCGCAACGGCCACCGATCACCGCCGGCTGAACTCACCCCGCCATCGTGCGGCTCGCCGGTGTTGCTGTAGTGGTTCATCGCCCTTGATCGGAGGTGTGCCACTGGCTCTGCCAGTGCCGCCGTCTGAACGCTTGCACTGGCGAAGCCAGTGGCACCGACCCGGCAGTCGAACTGCGACGGTCCAGTAGCGCATTGCCGAGAGGCATTTGATGTCGGGCGGGAGCCTGACCTGCGAATTGGTGATTCAACAACTAAATCATCCCCCGCTTCTGCAACTCCGCCACCACCGTTTGCACGATCGCGGAGATCTCGCCGGTGTTGGCGACTTCATTACCCATCGGGCAGCCGCCGACGGGTTGGTCGCTGAAGCCGTGTTCGGCGACGCATTTAAGTTGCGGCGACTCATTCGCTGCCGACACTCGGCGACATGTTCTCGGGTGTGAGCACTTCGATTTCCGTATATTTCGCGAAGTCGCGAGCGTTCGTCGTTAGCAATGTCGGAATTCCGTGCCGAAGCATCCCTGCGACGATTCTCGCATCGAAGCTGTTCACGCCCGACACGCGATAGCTTGTGACAAGTTCGCGCCATCGCTCGTAGACGCCGCGTTCGTCGCGTACGACCGGAATCCGTCGGGTGAACTCATCGATCAACCGATCGGCCTCCGCTGCCGTCATACCCAATCCGTTGGCCACCATGCTGCGTGTCGCGACCGCCCAGAACTCATAGACGATCTGAGGCAGAATCACGAGCCGGCGACCGGAGCGGCGCATCTGCTCGACGGCATCTGCTACTGCGGTGTGGGAGGTGTGCGACGGCTCCGCCAGCCGCAGCAAGATGTTCGTACGAGAACGACGCGGTTCATCGAACTGGGTAGATCGATTCCCTGCTGTCATCAAATCGCGGATTGCGGGACGACAGCGACCGCAAGAACGATCGAAAATCCTTAACCCATTCGTCGTCGGTCACGTCTTCGTGGCAAGCCCGAGGATCGGCTTCACGAACCGCATCCTGTCGGGCGTCCCGCGACACCAACCGCAGCACGTATTCTTCGACCGTTGCGCAACCGGCGGCATGTGCCCTGCTTCGCAGCTGTTGATCGTCGGGAAGAGTAATCTGCATGACAATCTCCTTGCTTCCACACTATTGCGGCAGCATGGCCGGAGTCAAAGCGCAATCCACAACGCGACCGCACCAATTCGGCCTGTTCAATACTTCACAGCATCCCGCGCTTCTGCAACTCCGCCACCACCGTTTGCACGATTGCGGAGATCTCGCCGGTGTTGGCGACTTCATTACCCACCGGGCAGCCACCGACGGGTTGGTCGCTGAAGCCGTGTTCGGCGAGGAGGCATTGGAGGGTGCGGCGGAGGAGCGTGAGATCCGTCTGTTGCTTCTCGCTGAGGGGTTGGCGGCCCTTGCCCATCTTGAAGCCGCGGAGGCTGACGGCGGCGCGGAAGCCTTCCGGGAACTCGGCCGAGTAGATCATCGTGTCGAACAGCCGCACGAGGTCGTATTGCACCTGCCGGGCCTCGTCGATCTTGTGGGCGAGCGTCAGCTCGTAGAGCTTGCGGGTGATCTCGGGGACCACTCCGCTCGTCGCGTTCGTGCCGCCGTCGGCTCCGACGAGCAGCATGGGCATGAGGGCCGCGTCCCAGCCGGTGAGGAAGCTGAACTCGGGGCGGTTCGGCCGGACGGCCTGGATCATGCGGATCATGTGCGGGATGTCGCCGCTGCTGTCTTTGATCGCGACGATGCGATCGAATTTGTCGGCGAGCTTCTGCACCGTCGGCACGTCGATCGGCGAGGCGAACAGCGGGATGTTGTAGAGCGTGACGTCGATCGGCGTGTTCCGGCCGATCTCGGCGAAGTAGGCGTACACGCTTTCCGGGCCGAGCTTGTAGTAGAACGGTGCCACGATCGCGACGGCCCGCACGCCGAGCGAAGCGTAGTACTCGCAGGCCTTCAGGGTCTCACGGACGTTCGCCTCGGCGGCCCCGGCGAGAATCGGCACGCGACCGCGAGCCTGGTCGGCGATGATATTGGTGATCCGCCGACGCTCTTCCGGCGTGAACCGCGTGAACTCGCCCGTCGATCCGTTCGGATACAGGCCGTGGACGCCGCGCTCGATCAGCCATTCGACGTAGCGGCGTGTTTCCGCTTCGTGGACGTCGCCGCGGTCGTCGTAGGCGACGAGGTTGGGGGTGAAGATTCCGGTGAGCCGGCTGGAAGAGGGCATCGAAAGTCCTTCGGGCGCGAAGCGGAAACCCGGCGGTCGCAGCCTCCGGGCTTCAATGTTTTGCGATAAGTTCGTCACTCAATTATTCGGCCTTCAGGGCCGAAACGACCATGTATTCCCGCACCGGGCGGGTCGTGATGTCGGTGAAACGGGGCGTCATGTGCTCCTCGAACCACTCCGGTTGCTTGGTGACGAACACTGCTCGACCGCCGCGTTTGAGGGCTTCGTGAGCGCTGGCGACGAAGAGTTCGGCGATGCGGAAATGTGAAAAATAAGGCGGATTGCCGGCGGCGAGGTCGAGTTTGCCTTTCACGCCGCACTTCCCCGCTGCGCTGAGGTGCGTGCGCACGGCCGTCACGCCGTTGAACTCACAATTCCGTTCGGTGCAGGCCAGCGCACGTGGGTTGGCATCGACGGCTTCGACCGAAACGCCTTCCGCGCGCGTCGCAAGAGCGACGGCGACCGGCCCCGCGCCGCAGCCGATGTCGAGCACCTTCATGCCGGGCGAGATCTCGACGGCTTCCAGCAACGCACGCGTACCGGCGTCGAGCTTGCGATGGCTGAAGACGCCCGGCCGCGTGGCGATCTTGAGCAAACGCTCTCCGTCGCGAAACGCGAACTCGCTCGAGAAGTCGCGGACGCGTTTGAGCGGTCCCCGCTTCATGCCGACGTAGACGACTCCGCGTCGATCGGGGATTCGCGTGACTTTCGCGAAGAGCTTTTGCATTTCTTCATGGAAGAACGAATCATCGGCGTTATCGGTCGAGACGGCGAGACGGCCGCCTTCGACGAGCCGCCGGTGGCCCGTCTGCATGAACTCGCGGACGAGTTCCGACTCGCCGGTTTTCGTGAAGGGCAAAGCGACGACGTCGAAGTCGCCTTCCGGAAAGTCAGCGGTGCAGACGAGGTGCAGGCGGCCGCCGCAGTCGCCGTGGAGACGCTGCGATTCTTCACAGCGGAAGAGATCGAGGAAGTGGCAAGTCACTTCGCGATCCGGCTTGCGAAGCGTCGCCACGGCGGCGAACTGGGCGCGGCCTTGCGTCGTGCAGAGCACGCGATCGCCTTCGAAGGCCGCGAAATGCTCGATCAACATCTGCTCCGACCGGTGCGTATGCAGCGCGCGGCTCTCGCTCGATCGGAAGGCTCGTTTCTTCATCGTGAGAGGCGCGTTGTGATGAATGTACGGGGGGAATCGGAGCGTTGTCAGAAAAATGAGCGGTGGACCGGCCGTCATCTAACATGGGGTGCCACTGGTTTCGCCAGTGCCGCCGTTGAACCGCTCGCACTGGCAGAGCCAGTGGCACACACGCTTGCGCATCGTTCAGAGAGTTATGTCACGCGACAAATGTAGCACTTCAGGTAATCGGTTTCCGGGCAGGAGATCGACGCCGGGTGATCGGGGCTTTGGCGGCGAGCTTCGAGAATCTGAATCGCCCTGCCCGTTCTCATCACGACCGTCGCGAGCACCTGCTCGAAGTCTTCGCGGCTCACGAGTCCGCTGCAACTGCAGGTGACGAGAATCCCACCGGGCGGCAGGAGATCGACGGCGAGCTTGTTGAGCGAGTAGTACCCCTTCAAGGCCTTATCGACGGTGTGACGGGATCGCGTCATCTTCGGTGGATCGAGAATGATCGTGTCGAACTTTTCGCCGGCGGCCGCGAACTCTTCAAGGGCCTCGAAGGCCGGTTTGGCGATGTATGCGGTCTTCGAGTCGAGCCCGTTCAGCTTCGCGTTCTCGTTCGCGAGGGTGACGGCCGTCTCGGAGACGTCGACGCCGATCACCTGCTTCGCACCGCCGGTGTGAAGGGCCGTCAGCCCGAAGCCGCCGCTGTAGCAGAAGACGTCGAGCACGCGACCGGTGGCATATCGGGCGGCGGCGAGCCGGTTCCGACGCTGGTCGAGGAAGAAGCCCGTCTTCTGGCCTTCCAGCAGATCGACGCCGTAGCGCAGGCCGTGCTCTTCGACGAACACGGGACGAGGCGGCTCTGCACCGACAGCCGGACCGTCGATCGCGTCGAGTCCTTCCGCTTCGTTCATGCCTTTCTCGCTGCGCAGCACGATGCCTTTCGCCGAGAGCCGCTGCTGGAGGTGGGCGAGGATGGCGTCCTTCCTCGTGGCAAGGGCGGCACTCGTGAACTGCACGCTGAGCCAGTCGCCGTAGCGATCGACGGTCAGGCCGGAGATGCCGTCACCCTCGCTGAACACGAAACGACCGGCGCTCGACTCGCTCCAACTCGGGCAGAGGCTCTCGCGAAGCCGGATGGCATGGTCGATTCGCTCGGCGAAGAACGCGTCGTCGAGCGGCTGATCGAGATTCCAGGTGTAGAGTCGCAGCTTGATGTTGCTCGTCGCATTGAACAGACCGCGAGCGACGGGGTCGCCCTTGTCGGTGACGAGCAGGGCTTCGTCGCCGACTTTCGGATCACCTTCGACCTTGTGGATCGCCCCGTCGAACACCCAGGGGTGCCGGTAAAAGAACGGCTGCGCACGCCGGGGCTTGAGAACGACGCGTGGAAGGTCCGGCATGGCAGAGTCGAATCAAGTGCGAAAGCCGAGGGAGCGGCGTCCCTCGGCTTCCAAGGAAATGCGTGGAGAGCGCCTTATTCGCGGCCGGAAGAGCTTTCGACCTCGGCCACATACGCGAGCAGTCGATCTCGCTCGTTCATCAGGTGACGGACCCGCAGCAGCGACCGCACGCGGGTCTTGAGTTCCAGGCTGTTCACGGGTTTCGTTAAGAAGTCGTCGCAGCCGGCGGCGACGGCCTTCTCGATGTCGCCCGGCTCATTCAGAGCGGTCACCATCAGCACGGGAATGTCGCGCGTGGCGGCATCCGACTTGAGTTGCTGGCACACCTCGTAGCCCGACAGCTTGGGCATCATGATGTCGAGCAGAATCAGGTCGGGCGCCTGCTCGGCGACGCGGTCGAGCGTCTGCCGGCCGTCGGCGGCGAACACGATGTCGTAGTCGCCTCCGGCGAGATACGCCTCGAGCAACTCGCAGTTCTGCTGGTTATCGTCGGCGATGAGGACGCGGGAGGTCTGAGGCTGGGTACTCATGACGCACAGAATACCGACTGTTGCGAATGAATGCCTGTGAGCGATGCAAGAAGCCCTTCAGAGCCGCGCCCGTCAGGAAGCGGTTCCACGCGCTTCCGAGGCCAGAACGCTTTCTGACGGGCGCGGCTTTGATCGAATTGTCGATATTCGCGAGGCGGCCTCACCGCGTATCGCGCTCGTCTCCCTTGGGAGGGGCCGACAGCACGAAGCCGGCCACGATCGAGGCGACCGCCATGCCGAACCAGATCGCCCGATACTGATACCATGATCGCGGCATGTCGAACGGCAAACCGCCGATGGCTTCAAGCGCCATCAGGATCCCCAAGCCTCCTCCAAGAAAGAGCAGGATCGGTCCGAGAGGACTGCGATGGCCGTAGGGTGCTTCGACGTGTGGCGGTTCGCCGCTTTTTTCGTTTTCCGTCACGAACACTCCTGCCCGCTTCGCTGATCAGGCGATACGATAGTGAATACGGTGGCTCACGCGAGGTCCGCTGGATTCGGCGGTCACGCGGTGCTAGGCTCTGTCGGAAAACTCTGATAGGCCGCGACGGCGGAGGTTCGGTCGTCGGCAAGATGCGAGGAGGAGGCGATGTGAACATCGGCGACGACGAGCGACGCGGCGGACGGCCGAACCTCCGCCGTCCCTCCGGGTTCGGTCGAGCCGGGCCGAGCGCGGCGTTGGGCCTCCTCGACGATCGGCGTGATCGCCTCGTCGGCCCGCCTGGC
>JACCRE010000064.1 GCA_013813775.1 Planctomycetaceae bacterium | reverse complement strand
GGGCCGTCGTCGTTTTGGGTTCGCTTGACGGGGCGATGCGTCATCGAATGATGACAGGTTAGCACGTTCTCGATCGGCAGTCGTGAAGAGCATTTCGGTGACTAGTTTCGGCGAGTTCGAACTCATTGCGAAGTTACGGCATGCCGCAAAGAGCGACGCTCGCGTGCCGGTCGGAATCGGCGACGACGCGGCCGTCGTCGCGGCTGGCCAGGATGGTCGCTGGCTGGTCGCGGCCGACATGCTTCTCGAAGGTCGGCACTTCGAACTGCAAACGGCAACGCCGCGGCTGATCGGTCGTAAGGCGCTCGCGGTCAATCTGAGTGACATTGCAGCGATGGCCGGCCGACCCGTTGCGGCGTTCGTCACCGTGGCGCATCATCGAGACTACGGCATCGCGTTCGCCGAAGAGCTGCACGCCGGCATTCAGGAACTCGCCGACGAGTTTCAGGTCGTCGGCGCCGGCGGTGACACAAACGTGTGGGACGGGCCGGTCGTCGTCAGCGTGACGATCCTTGGGGAAATCACCGGCGGTCGCGCGGTCACTCGCAATGGAGCCCTGCCGGGTGATCACATCTTCGTGACCGGAAGGCTGGGCGGCAGCCTGTCGTCGGGTCGGCATCTGAGCTTTACGCCTCGCGTTTATGAAGCGATCGGCTTGCATGAACGATGCGAGTTGCATGCGATGATCGATCTCAGCGACGGCCTGCTCGCCGATCTGGGGCACATCTGCGAAGAGGGCGGCGTGGGGGCGACGCTGTTCGCCGACGCGATTCCGTTGCACTCGTCGTTGTCACAGCGGACGCAGGGAACCCCTCTCCCTCGGGAGAGGGGCAGGGGTGAGGGGCCGGAGCGGCGGAGACATCCCTCAAGCCGCACCCATACGTCCCTGAACCCGTCGGATGAAGCCGATGCACGCACCGGCGATGCGTCAGAACTCCCCTCACCCCCGGCCCCTCTCCCGAGGGAGAGGGGGGATCGGGCGCTGACTCCGTTAGAGCGCGCCCTGACCGACGGTGAGGACTTCGAGTTGGTCTTCTGCGTGAGTGAAGCCGATGCGAAACGCTTGCTGGCCTCAAAGCCGCCCAGCGAGGCGTTGCACGCCATCGGGCGAATCGTCGAGGGCGACGGAGTGACGGTTATCGACGCGAATGGCGCCCCGATGAAGTTCGAGTCGGCCGGCTGGGTCCATCGCTGGTGACGAGCCGAGTCGCCGATCGAACGGCGACGCGGTCGTGACGGCCTTGCCTCAGCAGGTCAGCCTCGATGCGTCAAGCTGCTCACCAGAAGCGGAAGTCGCCGAGGAAGCCGACGATGAAGATCCCCGCTGCGAGAAGGACCGCGACGATGATCAGCATCAGCACGCCGGCCGACATGCGATCGACGACCCAGGTCGGGGGGCTGAAGGCGACGTCTTCGCGATCGGCCTGAGTCTCCGGCGGGTTGCCGGTGCGGATCGGCGTCTCGCTCACATGCGGGTGCGGATTGAGGTCCGGCTGATGGCGATCGGCCATGGCAACGGCTCCTAAACACGTTTGACGATCGAAATCGGTCGTCAGACTTGTAGGGGACGCCCTCCGCGGCATTCCTCCGCAGTTTCAGATCGCTCCGACGTTCGCGGAACGCCGCGGAGGGCGTTCCCTACAGACGTCGTGATTATCGCAGGACGACCGGCGCGACTGCCACGGGGGAGATTCCGGGGGCGTGTCGGCCGGCGACGCACCGGCGGGCTGACGCCCGCCGCTCCCGAAGTGCGCTTCGACCACCTACCACCTCATCCCCACCACCTTCGTGTCAATAGACCCGCCGCTGTCGCGACGACGGAATGTCGAGCAGCTTGCGGTATTTGGTGACGGTGCGGCGGGCGAGAGTGTAGCCGTGCTTCTTCAGCTCTTCGACGAGGGCGTCGTCGGAAAGCGGGTCGTTTTTGTCCTCGGCGTCCACGACTTCCTTCAGCTTGATGCGGATGATGTCCCAGGCGACCTCGTCGCCGTCGGCCGTCTGCGTGCCGCCGCCGAAGAAGCGCTTGAGCGGAAACAGGCCGCGCGGCGTCTGCACCCACTTGTCGTCCACGGCCCGGCTGACCGTCGTGACGTGCACGCCGACGAGGTCGGCGATCTGCTGCATCTTGAGCGGGGCGATGAACTCGGGCCCCTTGTCGAGAAACTCCTTCTGGTGATCGACGATCGCCTGCGTGACTTTGCGAACGGTGTTGTTCCGCTGCTCGATCGATTCGATGAGCCACTTCGCCGACTCGATCTTGCGCTTGATGTACTCTTTCGTCTTCGCGTCGGGGTTGCCGCGCAACTGCTTGAGGTAGTACGGGCTGATTCGCAGGCTCGGCGTGTACTCGTCGATCAGCTTGACGGAGTAGCGACCGCTCTCGTCGGGCTCGACGGCGACGTCGGGCCGGATGTTTTGAGACGGCTCGACGTCAAACGTCCGCCCGGGATGCGGATCGAGATGCTGCAGCTCTTCGATCGCCGCCTTGATGAGTTCGATGTCGAATCCCGTCTTCCGCTGAATCTGCGGAATGCGGTTCTGCGCGATGTCCTCGAGGTGATTCTTGATGAGCGTGTACAGCGCGTCGCGATGCGGCGTGTCGGGCGTCAGTTGCAGTAGCAAGCATTCGGAGATATCGCGTGCCCCGACTCCCGGCGGATCGAGTCGCTGGATGAGCCGCAGCGCTTCTTCGGCGTCCTCCAGGCTGATGGGCTTGCCGTAAACCTGCCGCAGGTCATCGAGCTGACCTCGCAGCCGACCGTCGGCGTCGAGATTCTGGATCAGGAACTCGCCGAACTCGCGGACTTCGGGCCGGCACGTGAAGAACCCGAACTGCTCGAGCAGATACTCGTGGATGCTCGGCGGACGCGAGGTCGCGTTCGCCATCACGTCGTGCTGGCGGTCGCCTTCTTCCGAAACGCGGTTGCTGCTGGGCTTGGAGCCGGTCTCGAAGCGGTCTTCCGACCACTCGGAACTCATCTCGATGAGCCGCTCGAAATCGGCGTCGTTGGAATGATCGTTCTCGACGACGAGTTCCTGTCGTTCGAGCTTTTCGCCGTCGGCTACGTCGCGGGCTTTCTCGTTTTCGACCTCGAGCTCGGTCTCCGACACTTCAGCGGACTTGTCCGACATTTCGAGCACGACGTTCTCGGACAGTTCCTGCTCGATGCGCTCGTTGAGGGCCATCACCGGCAGTTGCAGGATCTCCATCGATTGAATCATGCGAGGAGCCAGCTTCATCTGCTGACTCATCTTCATGCTCTGTGAGAAGTTCAACTGCATGGCGTTTGGTCCGGGGCCGCGTCGCTGCGGCCCGAGGCATCGATCTTCAAAAGAGGAAAAGGCCCGTCGAAGTCCAGGTCGCGTGAGACTCAAGAGCCGCGTGTCATTCAGGTTGCCGTTCCGCCGAAGCCCATTTTCGAAAGGGCGTCGCCCAGGCCGGGCATGTCCAGTCCGCCGGACAGTTTCGTCAATTCGTCCTGCGCGGTCTCCCGCGCCTGATCGAGAGCCTGATTCGTCGCCGCGACGACGAGGTCTTGCAAGACTTCGGCATCCCCCGCCTCAAGCAACGCCGGCTCGATCTTGCAGGCGAGCACTTTCTGCTGGCCGCTGACCGTGACGGTCACCATGCCGCCGCCGGCGGTACCGTCGATGCGAAGCGTGCCGAGGCGTTCCTGTAGTTCGCGGACACGGCCTTGCATTTCCTGCGCCTGTCGGAGCAGGGTGGCCATGTTGCCCAAGCCTTTGAACATCCTGTTCCTCCCTCTCTTCCCGCCGAAAACCGGAACGCTTCAAACTCTATTCGCTCGGACGAGCGCTGAGTTCCGTGACTTTCATCACGCGCGCTTCGAAGATACTCAAGGCCTTCTGGACGAATTCATCCTCTTCGGGGACTTCTGTCGGTCGCTGACGCTCATTTCTCGCCGGTCGACCGCGGTTTGGGGCGGCAACGGGAACTTTTTGCAAAGCTTCGTCATCGGCTTGGCGACAGGTCACCTGAACCGGTCGCCCGGCCATTTCGGCAAGGATTTCCTGAATCCGCTGCCGGCCGTCGGTCCCTTCCACGTACTGTCGCGAAGAACTGTAGCGTTTCGGGAAGGTCAGTTCTAGGGCATTCGGCCCGAGAATTGCTGTGCGGGAAACCCCGGCGAGGTGCATTCCCAGAACCGTCCCCGCCCGCGAACGGAGTTGCTCCAGCAAATCGGCTTCACGGCCCGCTTCGAAGGCGACTGGGGGTGAGGTCGGCTCCGCTACGGCGACCGAGGCTTCGTCGCTACTTTTTTTTTGCAGCGGGGGCGCCGCGGACGGCGCTTCGGCTTTCATCGCGGCGACCGGTGCGGCTGATCGGCGCGGCGATGTCGTCGGCCGCGCCCCAGCGTTTCCTGAGCGAACCGCGGCGATCAGGTCGGACAGATCGTCCAGATCTCCGAGCATCGCGACACGGGTGAGGGCGAGTTCGGCGATGGGCCGGCCGAAGGAAGTCCGCTGCATCCGCTGCCGAGCTTCCGACAGAATCTGCGTCGCCGCGAGGATCGTGTTCAGGCCGAGTTGAGACGCTTGGGCGGTGAGCACGTCGCGTCGGTCCGGCGAAACGGAGAGCAGCGGCACGTCGTCGGCGCCGGCGGCAAGCACGAGCAGGTCGCGAAAATAACCGATGAGCTGATCGAACAGTTCGCCGATTTGCACGCCGGCGTCGAGAGCCGTGTTCAATTCGCTGAACGATCGCCCCGGCTGACGTTCGGCGAGCGACGATGCCAACGCGATCAATCGTTCGTCGTCGGCGGTGCCGAACAGCCGATGCACGTCGGCGACGGTGATCTCTTCCGATCCGAACGCCAGCAGTTGATCGAAGAGGCTTTGGCTGTCGCGCATCGAGCCGGCGGCCCGCCGGGCGACCAGATCCAATGCCGCCGGATCGACGGTGAAGCCTTCAGCCGAAGCGATCTGTTCCAGCCGGGTGACGATGTTCGTCGTTTCGACGCTCGAAAAATCGAACCGCTGACACCGCGACAGGATCGTGTCGGGCAGCTTGTTCGGTTCGGTCGTGCAGAAGAAGAATTTGACGTTCGGCGGAGGCTCTTCGAGCGTCTTCAGCAAGGCATTCCAAGCGTCTTTCGACAACTGGTGCGCCTCGTCGATGATATAGACCTTATGCCGCGATCTCATCGGCCGAATGTTGACGTTCGCCCGCAACTGGCGGACATCATCGATTCCGCGATTGCTCGCGGCGTCGATTTCCAGCACGTCCACGTCGAAACCGACGGAAATCGCCCGGCAAACATCACATTCGTTGCACGGCACGCCGTCGATGACGTTCGGACAGTTCAACGCCTTCGCGAAGATGCGGGCGGTGCTCGTCTTGCCGACTCCGCGAGCACCCGTGAACAGATAAGCGTGGGAAACGCGATCTTTGCGCAGCGCGTTTCGCAGCGCCTGTGCGACGTGCCCCTGCCCGACGACTTCGTCGAACGTTTGCGGCCTGTAGCGGCGGGCGAGGGCGGTGTATGAGGCAGGAGCGGTCACGGGCGACTCGCGGGCGGAACAAATCGGGGAGGGGGAGAGG
>JACCRE010000378.1 GCA_013813775.1 Planctomycetaceae bacterium | reverse complement strand
ATTAAAAAACGACGGCGAGTCGCAACTCGCCGCCGTTGTCTCGTCGACCCGTGTCCGCTCGGTTTCAACCGATCGGACGGACGGTCTCGGCCCGCGGACCCTTTTGGCCGCGACCCTCGGTGTACTCGACTTGCTGTCCTTCGTAGAGCTGCTCGTAGGTGGTGCCCTGCACAGCAGACATGTGGAAGAACAAATCGTCCCGGTCGGTTCCGATGAATCCAAAACCCTTCGAGTTCAGCTTCTTGATCGTCCCTTGCGGCATCTCGTCAGCTTCCTCTCAATCCGACAGCAGGCCACCACCTGACCCCGATGAAAGCTCGGGCGTCGCCATGTGGCTCGGCCAGATTGAGGCCGGACCAGATCGCCGTGAAGTGCAGCTCCGCACGAACCGTCCGACCGGATTGAATGGTCGTTCGGCCGCGTCCGACGCTGCCCTGGAACACCCGAGGCGACACGTCAGACCGGAACGTATGATATACGTCTTTTCAAACCGCGAAAAGGAGAATTGTCGGATTCCCGAAGTTTCTTGGCCGAAACCGGGCGAAGCCGACGCGCCGTTTGACAGCGGATACAACGCTTTCATTCATGAGTTCGCACCTCGTGGCCCGCTCGCACCACGGAAACATGTCGATGAGAACACGTCCGACCCCTTGCTTCTGCACTGCATTCGCCATCACGATCGCCATGGCCTTTCCGGCACTCGCCATCGCCGCCGATGCGAAGCCGAACCTGCTGGTGATCGTCGCGGATGATCTTGGATATGGGGACGTCGGTTGCTACGGAGCGAAATGTGTCGCCACGCCGAACATCGACCGGCTTGCGGTGCAGGGGCTGAAGTTCACCGACGCCCATGCGACGAGCGCGACCTGCACTCCGTCGCGCTACGCGCTGCTCACCGGCGAGTATCCGTGGCGGAAGAGGGGCACCGGCATCCTTCCCGGCGACGCCCGCCTGATCATCGATCCCGATCGTGTGACATTGCCTGACCTCATGAAACAGGCCGGCTACACGACGGGCGTCGTCGGCAAATGGCATTTGGGTCTCGGCGACGGAAACCTGAACTGGAACGGCGAGATCAAGCCGGGTCCGCTGGAGATCGGCTTCGACTACGCATTCCTCATTCCCGCGACCGGGGACCGCGTGCCAACTGTTTATGTCGAGAATCGCCGCGTCGTGGGTCTTGATCCGAACGATCCGATCGAAGTCAGCTACGGCAAGCCGATCGGCGACGAACCGACGGGCCGCGACCATCCCGAACTGCTCAAGCAGAAACTCACGCACGGGCACGACGCCACGATCGTGAACGGCATCAGCCGCATCGGCTACATGACCGGCGGCAAGGCGGCGCGGTGGGTCGACGAAGACATGGCCGACGTCATCACCGGCAAGGCGGTCGAATTCATCGCGAAGAACAACGAGAGGCCCTTCTTCCTCTACTTCGCCACGCACGACATCCATGTGCCGCGGGCGCCGCACAGCCGCTTCGCCGGCACGAGCGATTGCGGCGTGCGCGGCGACGTGATCGCCGAGTTCGATTGGTCGGTTGGCGAGGTCATGAAGGCCCTCGACGAGCGCGGCCTTGCTGAGAACACGCTGCTGATCGTGACCAGCGACAACGGACCGATCGTTGACGACGGCTACGACGACGGGGCGTGGGAAACGCTCGGCGACCATGATCCCTCGGGACCGCTGCGCGGCAACAAGTACAGTCACTACGAAGCCGGCACCGCGGTGCCCTTCATCGCCCGCTGGCCGGGACGGATCAAAGCCGACACGACCTCAGACGTTTTGATCTGCCAGATCGACCTCGCCGCGTCGTTCGCGAAGCTCACCGGCGTCGAAGTTCCCGACGACGCCGCACCCGACAGCGAAAACCTGCTGCCGGCGCTGCTCGGCGAGTCAAATGAAGGTCGCCGAGCGCTCGTCGAACAAGGCCGTGGGCTGGCGTTGCGGAAAGGTCGCTACAAATACATCCCTGCGGCTCCCGCGCGAGGCCGCGGCGGCTCGAAAGCTCGTCCGTTCGACGACGCCGGGCCGGAAGCCGAGCTTTACGACCTGAAGGCCGATGCCGGGGAGCGGAAGAATCTGGCCGAGGAGCGTCCGGAGGTCGTGGAAGAGATGGAGGCGACGTTGAAGCAGCTTCAGAATAGTTCCGCAAAACGATGATGTCATCGCTGTTCGCGGAGGGCGTCTCGAAGGAATGTTGCGATGACTGTTGTATCCATGACCCATCTCCGGCCGCTCCACAACGAGCATTCGTCATACCGTGAAAAGTTGGTGGAGCATCTCTTCATCGGCGAAGTGTTGCGATATCTGTGGTGCCAGGGCGTTACCTGTGTTGAATCCTTGAAGCCCGAGGTCGACAACGGCGGCTACGATCTCGTCATCGCTTGCGGGCGTATCATTCGACACGTCCAGTTGAAATCTTCCTTCGTCGGTTCAACCACTGCCCGGCAAAAGATCCATCTGCGTCTCGCGGAAAAGTCGAGTGGGTGTGTCGTCTGGATCGAGTTCGACCCGCAAACGCTCGCCTTTCAGTCGTTCCTCTGGTTCGGCGATCAGCCGGGACGGCCGCTGCCCGACATCTCGACCCGGCCGGTGGCGAAGCACGCCAAGGCAAATATGCAGCGTATCAAAGCCGTGCGCCCGAACTTGCGAGTGCTTCCCAGATCAGCCTTTGAGAAGGTGCATGGCATCGCGGCGTTGATTGATCGATTATTCGGTACGCTGACGAGTGATGTAGGTCAGGCTCCCCCGTGACGCTCGCGCTGTCGCCCGACGTCTCCCTCTCCGTCAGGCAGGAGCCTGACCACCGACTCTCCTGTCCGATGGGCCGAACGATGATCGCGTACGTGCGACTTCTTGCTGTCTTCCTTGTGCTGGCGACGAATGCATCGGCCGCCGAGCCCACCCCCGGCGATGCGATGCTCGTCGACTACTTCAAGTCCGAGACCGCGAAGCTGCGCGATGCCTGTCTTGCTGACATCAATTCGCTCGCCGATTGGGAAGCCAAGCGGCCGGAGTTGCGGCGGCAGCTTGCCGAGATGCTCGGGCTGGATCCAATGCCCGAGCGCACGCCGCTCAACGCGGAAGTCACCGACACGACCGAAGTCGACGACATCATGATCGAGCGACTGCATTTCGAATCGAAGCCGGGGCTGTACGTCACGGCGAACTTCTACCGGCCCAAGCTTCAGGACGGGCCGCTGCCGGCGGTTCTTTACGTGTGCGGTCATGCTCTCGTTAAGAAGGACGGCGTCAGCTTCGGCAATAAGGCGGGCTATCATCATCACGGGGCGTGGTACGCGCGGAACGGCTACGTCTGCCTGACGATCGATACGCTGCAACTTGGCGAGATCGAAGGTATCCACCACGGCACGCACCGGCTCGGTCGCTGGTGGTGGAACTCGCGGGGTTATTCTCCCGCAGGCGTCGAAGCCTGGAACGGCATTCGCGCGCTCGATTACCTGCAATGGTAGTCCTCACTATGTAATGGCGAGGTGCTGGTTGTAGTCGTTGATGAAGACGCGGAGGCAGCCGAGGTGGTTTCGCGGACACTTCGAGAACGAGAGCGTCTTGCGGGTCAGGCGGCCCAGTCGCTGGCGGACCGTGTTGTTGAACCGTTCCAGTCCGTTCATCAGCCCCGAGCGCTTGGAGACGGCCAGGTGATGCGGCGGCGGGATCGCCGCGGCGTAGGCCTCCCAACGATCGGTCAGACACAGCGCCCGGTCCCGATAGGCCTTCGGCAGTCCGTGCCAGAGAGCCTTCGCCGACTCGACGCCGCGGCTCCCGACGTGCAGCCCCACGATCCGTCCGCTGGAGGCTTCCATCGCCAGCCAGACCCAGGCCTTGTGGGTCTTCTTGCCCACGAAGGACCACATCTCGTCGCAGCGCAACATCACCAGCCCCCTTTTTCCGCCCCGGCCGTCGGGGCCGCGGCGGGACTCGGGGCGGGAGCCGAGCGGAACTTGCGGTTCACGTACCGCTGCAACCAGAACTCCGAGACGCCGACCGCTCGGGCGATGCCGGCCAGGCTCAACCGCTCGACGAGCAACCGGTCGATGAGGGCCTTGGTCTCGTCGGAGATCTTCCGCCAGACCGCCTCCGGCGTGAACTGCCGGCCGCAGTCCTTGCACCGCAACCGCCGCTTGCCGTTGTGGATGCGGCCGTACTTGATCACCGCCTCGCCGTCGCAGTTCGGGCACCGCGTCATCGCCAAACCTCCCTGACAGGCCCGCCACCCAGGATACCGGAACATTACATAGTGAGGACTACCC
>JACCRE010000331.1 GCA_013813775.1 Planctomycetaceae bacterium | reverse complement strand
GTTGAGAGTTGAGAGTTGAGAGTTGAGAGTTGAGAGTTGAGAGTTGAGAGTTGAGAGTTGAGAGTTGGCCGCCACCTTCTCACTTCTCACCCGGCAACAGTGCCCAACAGCGTCAACGCGATCGAGTAATAAAGCAGCACGCCCATCATGTCCATGAACGCCGCGATTAGCGGGTTCGACATCAGCGCCGGGTCCATGCCGAGTTTGCGGAAAATCAGCGGGAGCAGAGTGCCCCACAGGCTTCCGAGCAGCACCACTCCGCCGACGGTCGCGGAGACGACGAATGATTCCGTCCACGTTCTGCCGAACCAGAAACGGATGAAGACGAAGTCGATGGCAGCGAGAAAACCGCCGAGCATCAGTCCGACGACGACTTCGCGCCACGTGAGCCGCATCTTCTCCCCTCGTCCCGGCTTGCCGAGCGCCATCAAACGAATGACGAGCGTCGCGCTCTGCGATCCCGTATTGCCGCCGCTCGCGAGTACGAGCGGCAAGAATGCTCCCATCCAGACATACTGTTCCGAAACATACTCGAACCGGTCGATGATCCACGCCGTCACGAGTGCCATCAGGGAGAGGAAGACCAGCCAGACACCCCTCTTCCAGGCGATCGTTCGCAGCGGCGTTTCGAGGTAGCCGTCCTCGAACGGCTCCACGGCACCGGCGCGCAGCACGTCTTCCTCGGCCTCTTCCTGAATGATGTCGAGCACGTCGTCGTGGGTGATGATGCCCACGAGCCGGTTCTGATTGTCGATGACCGGGATCGCGATGAAGTCGTACCGCCCGAGCTGCTGGGCGACGACTTCCTGATCGTCGTCGACCCGCACCGCGATCACGTCGCGATTCACAAGATCGACGAGCTTCGTATCGGGGCGTGCGAGAATGAGCTGCCGCAGGGTCGTCAAACCCTGCAAGTGCCGATCGGCGTCGAGAATGTAGACGTAATAAATCGTTTCGGAATTCGGCGCCTGTTGACGCAGCCGGTCAATCGCCTCGCGCACGGTGATGTTCACCGGCAGCGACGCGTACTCGGTCGTCATGATTGAGCCGGCGCTGTGCTCGGGATACGAGAGCAGCTTACGGATGTCGGCTCGCTCGGCCTGAGCGACGAGCGGAAGCAATGCTTCGACCCGTGCGGGCTCGAGTCGGTTCAACAGATCGGCCCGGTCGTCGGGCGACATCTCTTCGATGATCTTCGAGAGCCGGTCGCGGCCGATGAGGTCGACAAGCTCGACCTGCCGCGTCAGGCTCAGGTGCTCGAAGATTTCGACCTGTCGCACGAGTCCGCAATGCGACAGCACCTTCCAGACGTCGGCCGACGACAAGTCCTGCAGCACCTCGGCCACGCCCGCGGGGTGCAGGATCTCGCAGAACTCGCGCAATCCCGCCGCATCATTCTCTTCCAGCATCTGCCGCAGGTCGGGCAGCAGCAAGCTGTTGAACATGCTGCTCATCGACGGGATCCCGCGGGTTCAGGCGATCATTGAAGTCGAGACGACGAAGACCGTATCGGCTGAATTCATTTCTAACAAAAAACCCTCGCCGGAATGCTCCGGCGAAGGGTTGCGATAGAAAAGCAGCGGCTCCGAACGCGGGATCAACGCTTCGAGAACTGAAAGCTCCGCCGGGCTTTCTTGTGGCCGTACTTCTTGCGTTCCACCATTCTCGAATCGCGCGTGAGATAGCCGCCTTCCGACAGCTTCGGATGCAGCCCCGGATCCTTCGCCTGCAGGGCGCGGGCGATGCCGAGCACAATCGCACCGGCCTGACCGGTCAGACCACCGCCGAGTACGTTCACCGAGATGTCGACCTTGCCCTCCATCTCGGTCACCTTCAGCGGCGCAAGGATGACGAGCCGATCGCGTTCGACAGCGACGTAGTCTTCGAACTTTCGTCCGTTGATGACGAATTGGCCGTTGCCGTCCTTGATACGAACCCGGGCCACGCCCGTCTTGCGACGACCCGTGCCCATCGCCACGCCGAAGCGGTCGATCTTTCCGCGGACGATCGGTGCCGGCCGGGGAGCGGCCTTTTGCTCGTCGTCCGAGGGCGCACCGCCGCCAAACGTCAAGCCCATGTTCGTGTCCGGGCCGACCTCGTCATCGTCGGTCGGATCGCGATCCTCGCCCATCTCGACAGGGCCTTCGGCAGGATCGTCTTTCGGGTCGTCGTAATCGTCAGCCATAATCGTCGAGATCTCGTGATGTGGATGTGCCCGTCACTGCCTAGCGGCCCTAGCGGTTCAGTAGATAGTCCGGAAACGCCTCGGGTTGCTGCGCCTGATGGGGATGCTCTGCCCCCTTGTAGACTTTCAGCATTTTCAGCATCTGTCGCCCGAGGCGGTTCTTTGGCAGCATGCGGCGGACGGCCTCGGTGGTGATCATTTCCGGACGACGCTTCCAGACCTGTTCGGCCGTCTCGATCTTGCGGCCGCCTGGATAGCCCGTGAACTTCTCGTACTCCTTCAACCCCATTTTCTTCGTGTAGTACGGGATCTCGGGATGGCCCATCTCTTTGCCGGTGAACCGCACGCGTTCGGCGTTGATCACCACGACGAAATCGCCGCAAAGCACGTGGGGCGTGTAGGTCGGCTTGTGCTTGCCCATCAGGACCGTGGCGATCTGGGTCGCCAGGCGGCCGACGATCTGCTTGTCGGCGTCGACGACGAGCCAGTTGTGCTCGGCGTCCTCCTTACGGAGCACGAACGACTTGTTCCTCAGAGACAGGGCCATACTCGTCGACATCCGTCACGGGTCGCGGCGAGCCTGAAAGGGCGTCAGCCGGGGCAGAAAACAACGGGATCACGACCCGTGCCCACAGAACCCGGGCCGGGCGGAATAGAGAAGATTAGCGACCCCGCGGGAAACGTTCAATGTTACCGGCGGAAAATCGGTGCCCGCTAGGCTCGAAATGTAGATTTGAAAGGCGGACCGGACGTCAGGCTATAATGCCACAAGCGGGCCCGATCCATGTGGAGAGTCTGCCGTGAACGTCGAAAATGTGGTGCGTTCGTTCTACTTGCATTCGTCGCGGCGGCGGTCCTCGCAGGCCAATTTCTCGGGGCCTTCGTTGGCACCCTGAGTTAGCCAATTCGCTTATCTCATCAAAGATAGTTGATGAGCGATAGCCCCATTGTCTGGGCCGCGACCCGCAGCGTCGCCTCCAAAGTCGCTTGGCGATACGCGACTTGCGACAAGATGTCGGCGAGATCGGCGTCGAACACGTTCGACAAAGACTCCTGAAGCGTCACCGCGCGATCCTTCAAGCGGTTCTCGACTTCTTCCAGAGTTTGCAGCCGTGTGCCGACATCGGCTCGCACTTCATCAAAGCGGTCGATCTCTCGCTCGATTTTTGGCGCCAATCGGTTGAGTTCGACATCGTCGCCGGTTCGCAGGGCCTTCTCCAGGCGGAGAAGCAGATTGAACACGCCCTGCGCTTCCTGCGGGTTGGGATCGCCGCCGACCAGCGGCACCGCGGGATCGGCTCCCGCTTCGCTTCCCGCAAGTCCCAGAGCCTGCGACAGCGGATTCATCGCGACGGTCAGCGGGCCAGTGCTCATGCCGTCGTCGTCGAGCAGCGTGATCCCGTTTCCGGTCGTATTGAGCGATGCGACGAGCACGCCCGGATCGACGGCGTTGACGGCATTCAGCACATCCTGAACATTGGTGGCGGCGGAAAGATCGAGCGAGACGCTCGTGCCGTCGCGGCGGGTGATCTCCAGCCGATACGGCTCCCCGGTCGGAGCGCCGATGCCGAGGTTCAATTCCGTCAGCCACGTTTGAGCGGTAAACGTCCGCAAGCCGAGATCGCTCGCCGCCGTGCCGCCGTTTTCGCCGATGGAGAACTTCGAGCCGCTTGTCCGCCCGGCGACGGAGATGCCCGTGCGAGCGTCATTCAACCCTACGACAACATCGATGCCCGCCGCTTTCGTTTGAGCTCTGATGGCGTTCAGCACATCCTCGACGGTCGTCGCGCCAGTAAAGTCGATGACCGCTGTGGTTGAGCCGCTGGTGACGCGAAGTCCTGCGGAAAGATCGATGCCGGCTCCGCCGTCGAGGTCGGCCAGAAGCGTCTGCGACGTGATTGAGGGTTGCAGGTCGCCGCCGACGATCGACGCCGCGGCTCCGGATGAAATGCCAAGTTGCGCGGCCGTCACGCCGCCATTAAGATCGACGACGCTGACCGTGCCGCCGCTCGGGTTGAGTTGCAGCCCATCAGACGTTGCATTGACCGCGACCGTCAGACCAGGAGGACCGGCACCAAAGGCCGATTCCAGACGAGTCTTCACGTCGCCGATGGTTTCCGCTCCGCCGAGATCGACGTCGGCCACGACGGCCGGATTGACGCCGTCGTCGATCGTCACCCGCACCTGCCCGAGGGGCACGCCGACTCCGCCTTGCAGTTCGGAGAGCCGCGTGTTCAGCGTGACGGCGGGGTTGAGGTCTTTGGAGAAGGACTTCGTCAAGGCGGCGAAGGCGGTTTCACCGTCGACGTTGTTCGCGATCGAAAACGCTGAGCCCAGCTGCGACTGAATCGAGCCGGCATCGCCGCGATAGACGACCTGACCACCCGCGACCTCTTCGAAGGGCGCGGTCGTCGTGTAGGTTCCGCCGAACAGGCTGCGACCGCGAAACGTGCCGTTCGCGTTTTGCAGAACTTGCTGGATCATCGCGCGAACTTCGGACGCCAGCGCCTGTTTCTCTTCGGTCGTCGTCGAATCGCCGATACCGGCCGCCGCAAGGGCTCGCGCCTTCACAAGCGCATCGGCCACCGATTCGAAGTTCGTCTCGGTGGCCGACAAAAACTGCATGTCGGTCGCGACGTTCGTCACGAGCTGGCCGTTCCGCTCGACTTCCTTCTGAAAGAAAATCGTCTTCGTCGCGGCGGCGGGATCTTCGCTCGGTCGAAAGAATCGCTGATTCGTCGCGGCCATTTCCTGCAGCCGGACGAGATCGTACTGACTCTGCTGAATGCGCCCCTGCAACTGCCGCGCGAGCAGCGTGTTCGGCAATCGGCCGGGAAGGATGGGGCTGACGGACATGGCAGAGAAGCGGTGGATCGGGGGAGGCGGGGGATCGGGCGACGGGGGAGAAATGACGACCGCTCCTGATTTCTGTCTCCTGGCTTCTGACTTCTCACATATTCATCAACACTCCCAGCAGTTCGTCGATTGTGCTGATGAGTCGCGCAGCGGATTGAAACGACCGCTGGAACTCCATGATCTTGATCGTCTCTTCGTCGAGACTGACGCCCGAATACTGTTCGCGTTGCGAAAGCAACGACTGCAGATAAGCGTTCGACCCTTGGGCGAGGCCGGATTCGGCCGCGGCGGATTGTCCGATCTTCGAGACGACTGATTCGTAGAAGCCTGTCAGGCTTTGCCCCTGCAGCCCCGGAATGGGCGTGTCGAGCACACGGGCGAGCGCGGCGACGTTCCTGTTGTCGCCTGGTCCGCCGCCGCGTCCCGTCGCGAGCAGCCGCGGATCAGCTCTCAGGCTCTGCTGAACCGCGATCGACCCTGAATCTTTGCCGCTGAAGAACGTATTGATGCCGAGCGCCGCCAGCGCACCACTTGTGTCGTCGCCGAACTTCAGCTCATAGCCGTTCGCTGCCGCCAGGGAGAGCCTTCCCGACGTGTCGATCGAGGCCGTGACGTTCGTGACGGCACCGACCACGGCCGTTAAGCTGGCCAGGGTCGTATCGTTTGCGTTCAGGCCGTCGAGATCGATGGTGATGCGGGTGGTCGTGACCTCGCCGGTCGCCTGATTGACGACCTTCAGATCAAATCCGCCGTGCTTCACGTTGAAGGGCAGACCCGCCGCGTTCAGCGCCGCCGCGGTGTCGCTGATCCCCCGCTCCGACAGCAACGCAGTATAGCCGACCGCGCCGTCGCCGGAGGAGTAGATCCGGTTGAACTCGCCGACGAGATTCGCCGTCAACCTGTCAAGGTCGTCGATGAAGCCGCCGGCAATCTCGTCGCGTCCGTCGATGATGCCGCGAAGCTGGCCCGCGCCGTCGGGCAGCAGCGACCTCGTGCTCGTCGTGCGGACATAAGACAGGCTAAGACCGCGATCCGGCTGCGAGAAGATTTCAAGATTTTGCTTCGCTCCGTCCAGAATCAGCCAGTCGCCGCCCATGAAGACGTCGATGCCGCCATCTCCGCGATCGCGGTATTGAACGGGCACGATTTCCGACAGACGTTGCAGGGCGTTGTAACGCTGCGTTCGCAACGCACCGGCGTCGCTCTGAAGCAGCCCGCCGGCCTCGACCTGCGTGATCTGCGGATTGAGGCGGTCGATCTCGTCGATCAGCGCGTTGGCCTCTTTCACCAGATCCTGAAGCTGCAGATTCTGCGACGAACGAATCTCGTCGACACGGGTCCGCAGGTCAGTGATGTCGCGCGCGAGATCGGTGCCTTGGCCGATCAACGCCTGCCGCAGCGTCGCCTGATCGGGCTCGTTCGCGAGGTTCTGGATGGCGCTGAAGAAGTCGCTGAGTGCCGTCGAGAGGTCGTCGTCGCCGAGTTCGTTGAGCACCGTCTCGAGCTGGCTGTAAATCCCGCTTTTCGCACTCGACGCCGCGAGGTCGCCTTTCGCGGCATGCACTCGGGTTTCAAGGAAGGTGTTGATCTGCTGCCGGATGCCCGAGACCTGCACGCCGGTGCCAAACACCAGCGACCCTGATCGGTACGACGAGCTGGGATCGAGGTTCAGTTCTTCCCGGATGTAACCGGGAGTGTTCGCATTCGCGACGTTCTGACCGGCGACGCTGATGCCGGTCGTGAAGGCCTGCAGCGACCGGCCGGACATGTGCAGCGCGGCGTAGAGGCCCATGGTCGTAAGGGAATGGCGAACAGAGAACGGGAAACGGGAACGGCGACAAAGGACGAGCGCTAAGCGGTGGTGTCGAGGAGGGTGCCGCCGGAATGCGAGACGGACTTCTCGTAGGTCGGAGGGCGGTTGCCGTGGTGGGCGATCAGATCGATGAGAGCCGCGTTCTGCGCGAGGCTTCGCTTGGCGACGACCCAATGCACCCAGCCCTCGCGGCGGAGAGTCGTCGAGCGTCGCCGGCACTTCTCGATACGCTCATGCAACTCGGCGTCGCAGCCGACGGCGATCGCCACCTCCGCCAGCGACCCGTTCGAAGCATCGAATTGACCGGCTCTCATCAACAGTTGATGTCGCTCGACCGTCATCGCCTTGAGACGATCGGCGGCGGCGCGTTCGGGTCGCTCGGTCTGTTGTATTGAGGCGATATCGGCCGCGGCGAGCGCCGCGTGCTTCTTCCGATAGAGCGTCAGCAGTTCCGACTGAAGCGACTCCAGCCGCGCGACGTAGTCGCCGAGGCTGGTCCGAAATCCCGCCGCCAGGTCTGCATTCACGGTCTGCTCCTCGATACGGGCGATGGAACCGCCCGGTCCGATTCGATCGGCAAGACCGTCACGAGGCCATCAGGCCGTTGCAGCCATTACCGGCCGGAGGAACCGGCGTCGGCCTCACACCTTCCGTCACCGTTGCGACCGGAGCAGAGAAATCGGCCGGTCGGCGGTTTCGCGCGCTAACGATGCCGGCCGGGAGCGGCAGGCGTCAGGCGTCAGCCTGCCGGTGCTCACCGCTGATGTTCGACACTCTTTCAACCAGACGGCTCGGAAGACGACTCACACTCGAGGTGCCGTCAGTAACTGTTGCGAGAAGTTTTCGTAGAGCGGGCCTGAGAAGGCTTCGCCGTGACGGGCGACGAGGTCGTCAGCGATGTGACGGTCGAGTTCGGCCCGGAAGATCTCTTCCGCCTGACCACCGTCGAAGTACGCGGGCTTCCCCGTGCCCTTTCGCATGGCGGCGAGCATCTCACGATAGAACGTGCCCGCGGTGAACTCGTTGAAGACCTTCTTCAACTCGCTCTGTCGCGACGGATCGATTGGCTTCGAAGCCAGTGCCGAGACGGCGTCCATGTTCCACGCTTCTTTCCATACCGAGTGTCAGTATTCGATGAACTCCGCGTGCAGCTTTCCGCTGCGATTCAGCTCGCGAAGGATGTCGATCACGTCTTCGGTGGGCACCTGCATCGAGTTGAGCGCCTCGACAAGCTGATCGAGCTGCGGCCGCGACGGGTCGTTCTTCGCTCCCAGAATGCGAAAGCGGTCTGGTTCAGGCTCGGCAAGCGGATCGCCGACGCGGACGGTCAGTTTCTTGTGCGCGATGACCACCGGGCTGATCTCGACCTCTCCGGTGACGACGACCGTCCCGCTCTTGGTATTCACGACGACGCGAGCCTGGGTCGAAGGATTGTCGACGCCGACCTCCATCAGCAACGCCAGGAACTTCACCGGATCGTTTTCGTACTGCGATGGAACACCCACGATGATCGCGCCGGGCCCGATCGCCTTCGCCAACTCGCCGCCAGCTTCGAAGCTGAACTCGGCGTTAATGACGCGGGCCACCTCGCCCGCCGAATGAAAGCTGGCGTGAGACTGATCGAGCAGCAGCGTCACTTTGGGGCTGCCGTCGCGGCGATCGACGAAGTACGCGTAAAAGTCTTCCTCGAGCACGATCCCGCCCGAGATCTTCCCCGTCGTCGGGACATCCGCGGATTCGACTGCGATCGGACCGCTCGCGAGACCGACGGCGAGTTCGCTGCCGACATCGGGAGTCTCGACGGGGGCGACGAGCAACCGGCCGCCGCGAAGGCTCTTCGCCCCCATCAGGCTGCTGACGTAACAGTCGAGTCGTTGCCCTCGACGAAGCCCCGTCGCGGGTACGGTCGCCTCGATCAGCACGATGGCGACGTTCTTCGCGTCCTTCAGTTCGTCGGGCGCAAGCACGGGAGTGTTATGCAGCTTGAGCGCCGTGGCGAGGGCCCGCATCGTCGGCAGGTTCTTGCCGCCGTCACCGGTTCCCTTGAGCCCGACCACCAACCCCAACCCCGTGAGCTTCACTTCTTTGGGACCGCCGACCGTGCAAATGTGCTCGAGCCGCACACGTGCGAACGCGGCGTCGGCCGACAGCGCGATGGCGAGCATCAGCAACAATCGTGAGGCGGTGCGATTCATCATAATCCGAGCCGCCGGCGTCGGCCGACGGGTCACGTTGATAGAAGCGGTGCGGACCGCGTCCGAGCGACCGTGCGATTGATTCGTTCTAGAACGGCGACAGACGGTCATACAACCACATGCCCCAGGGCCGTTGTGCGGCGTCGGCGATCTTACCGGTTTGGTGCTTCTCGATTTGCAGGTTCGCGACGTTCTCGCTGATCGCGGTGTAGTCGTTCTTCACGTCGCGGCTCGCGATCGTGCCCGTGAGCGTGTATTCCCACATGCCGTCGTTTGAGCGAATCGTTTTACGCGCTTCGAGCACGATATTGCCGTTCGGCAGAACGCCGACGACCGTCGCGGCGATGCGGTAGCGAATGCCTTCGCGATCCGTCGTGCTGCCGTCCGATTGCAGCCGAGCCCGCAGGTTGGCATCGATGGCAGGACCGTCGAGGGCCGCGCTCGCCAGATTGAGGTCGTCGTCGAGTCGCAGGAACTCCTTCAACTCGGCCTTGTAAGTCGCGTTCCGCTGGCGGTTGAAGCGGCTCTGGACGAGCAATTCCGACTTTTCATCGACGAGCACCGTGATGATGTCGTGCAACATGATCTCCCGCGCCGCGGGCGGATCGATGAACGTCTGCCCGTAGTCCCGAACCGACATTGTGCGGTGCGGTCGGATATTGGGCGAGAAAGGACCAGGGTTCACCGTTTGCGGCTGGAACGTCGATCGGCGAGGTAGACTCGGACCGAACGCGGGATCATTGATCGGCGGAACTGTCCCTGCGTCGAAACCGGGAGCATTGAGATCGAGTACCCCGGCCGGCGGCGGTCCGTACGGGTTCCCTTGAAGTCCATAACCCGCGCCGCCGGGCCCATAACCGCCAACACCGGGACCGTAGCTGGGTCCGAACGCGCCGGGGGGAGGACCGTAGCCGCCGGGACCATATCCGTTCGGGCCGTAGCCGCCTGGTCCCGGTGCATAGCCGCCAGGAGGATAACCACCGCCAGGAGGATAGCCGTTGGGAGCGTATCCGCCGGGGCCATAGCCGCCTGCACCATAACCCTGCGGGCCGAAATTCGGATCGACGCCAATCCCGCCGCCGGGAGCGAGAGGCCCGCCGTAGGGAAGCTGCGCACTCGACACGGCCGCCGTCAGCGACAAAGTCGTTCCCAGCAACGCCGTTGCCTTACGCACGTTGAACTCCCCCTTCAGACCCTTGACCGACCAGTGGCAATCGCTCATCCCTCACTCACCACCGACGTCCATCGAAATCGGCACGCTCAGCGGCTGTGTCGGGTTGACGTGCATGCGGTGGGTATCGCTGGTCAAGATCGACGGTTGCGCGTTCGCTTCGTCTTCGTAGGCGACCGGCAGAAGCGAGCCCGCCGAAGCGGCAACCGATTCGCCGGTCTCGATGATCGGCCGATGCGGCTGTTCGTTCACCTTGTCGACGACGTCGGCCTCGAGCAATCCGGTCACGCGGGCGAGGATCGTTTTGTGATCTTCGAGAGTCTGCAGCGCGATCACCTCGCCGAGTGCACCATCGGCTCTGGCTTTCATCACCCGCTGCACCGCCAGGCCCGGCCGGCGGCTCGAGACGGTCACAAACTGCCCGTTCCGCACGAGCGACAAAGTTTTAACAGCGTCGCGCGCGATCGCCTGCCCCGATCGAAGCGGCTGTTGCGTTTCCCGACCCAGCAGTTCTTTCGGGTCGGTCACACAGCCCGCTTCGGCTTCGCTCTCGGCTTTCTTCCAGACGAGATCATCGGGACCGATGACATGCCCGCGGGGCAACGCCTGTCTCGTCGCGAGCACCGACGGACGTGCCGAGACAAGACATTCCACCCGCACTTCGTGAATCTTCTCTGCGGTGTCGATGACCCGCAGCAGAAAGGTCTGCCGGCCGGTCCAGGGTGCACGACCGCCGGACACATCGACCCCGCGTGTTTCCGCAGTCGCCAGCAGGTGGGCGGTATCATCCGCAACGTTCGCCGACACTTCGAACGATCCGCCGCGCGATTGAACCGCGAGATATCGACGAATGGCTTCGACAACCACCTGCTCGATTCTGGACTTTGCCGCCGGAGGTGCGACGCGGGACGTTCGAGGCATAGAGACTCGGTTTGACGCCGCTTTCAACCCCATGACAGTGACCGTGGCCGGCCCGGAAAACTGGATGTCCGCGAGATCGAGCCCGGCCGAGAGCAACCGCGATCGAACGGTTTCAAATGTGATCGGCGACTCGCGTCCGGCGGCGGGGGCAGGTCCGAGAATCACAGCCGAAAGTCGCTGAGCGTCGGCCGGTTCGGTGCTATGCAGTTCGGCGACGTCACCGAGCGTTACGAGACTCCGCTCGACGGTCGCCTGGTCGCGAAACGCGACGAGCACACCCGCCGTCGCCGAGTCGACGAAGACGAATATGATTGCGGCGATGTGCAGGGCGACGGTTCGTGTCGGCATGGAGATTCCGCATTCCCGCACAGAATGCGGGGACGAGAAAGATTCTTCTGACTTCTACCTTCTCAATTCTGCGGTTCTTTCTTATCAGAACCGCCGCATGTTGGCCGTTTGTTGCAGCATCTGGTCGGCGGCCTGCACGACCTGCGTGTTCAGCTCGAAGTTGCGTTGCGTCTTGATCAGTTCGACGAGTTCTCGCACCGGTTCCACGTTCGATTGCTCCAGAAAGCCCTGCTGGATCAGGCCGCGGCCTTCCTGGCCGGGAGTGCCGACGAGCGGCGCGCCCGAGGCTTCCGTGGAACTGAACAGGTTCTCGCCGCGATGCAACAGGCCCTGATTGTTGATGAAACGCACGATCTCGATCTGCCCGAGCTGCGTCTGCTCGGCCTGTCCGGCGATTTGCGCGACGACGAAGCCCTCCGAATTGATGCTCACGCTCACAGCATCGGGCGGCACGGTGATTTGCGGTTCGAGGAAGCGTCCGCGGTTCGCCGAGGCGAGGACAATGTTGCCGTCGGGGTTGACGGTGAAGTTGCCGGCCCGCGTATAGAGGATCTCGCTGCCGTCCTGGATCTGGAAATACCCATCGCCGGTGATTGCCAGGTCGTACTGGCTTTCGGTTTGGTTCAGGCTGCCGAATCCGAAGTCGTTCGTGGTGCTGGCGACCTTGGTACCAAGACCGACGTCGATGCCGGTGGCGGTGAGATTGCCGAGCGTGTCCTGCACTCCCGGATTCTTGAGCCGCTCGTACATCAGATCTTCGAAGTTGGCGCGGCCTCGCTTGAAGCCCGTAGTCCCCGCGTTCGCCAGATTGTTGGCGAGCACGTCGAGGTTGAATTGGAACGCTTCCATGCCGGTGCCGGCGGAGTTCAGCGCGCGAAGGCTCATAGGTCGATCGATGCCCCGATTCGATCACGGACGCGCCGCGGTGAGTAACCGTGCGAGCGACTCGTCCTGAAACTTGATCATGTTCAGATTCGTTTCGAAGCCCCGGCTCGCTTCGATCATCCGCATCGTTTCGAGCACCGGGTTGACGCCGGAGCCTTCGACAAATCCCTGAACGACGCGTGTTCCGCCCTCGACAGGCCGCACATTGCCCAGAGGCCGGTAGAGATTGTCGCCCGCCTTTTGAACGGCGTTCTGGTCTTCGGGTGCGACGATGCCGAGCCGTGCCACCGCCAGAAGTTCGCCGTCCGCCGTTCGTTCGTGGATCGTGCCGTCGTCGCCGATTTCAATCGCCGTCGAGTCGCTGTTGAGCCGAATCGCGGTTCCTTCCGACGACAGCACCTGGAAACCACCGTCGGCCGTGATCAAATCGCCGTCGGCGCTGCGGGCGAAGCGACCGTCGCGGCTCAACATTTCTTCCGAGCCGTTGTTCACGCGAAAGAAGCCGGGGCCTGCGAGTGCCACATCGAGCGTGCCGCCGGTCTTCTCCAACCCGCCTTGGCCGAAGTCGGTGCGAGTTTCGGCGATCGTCATGCCGCCGGTCGAATCGCTCAACCCGCCGGGAACGTACGCCGAGCCGCCGTACTCCTGATCGTGGGACCGATGCGACTGGAAGAGGGCCAGGTCGCGCTTGAACGCCGTCGTATCGGCGTTCGCGAGGTTGTTCGCGACGACGTCGAGCTGCGTCGAGCGGGCCTGAGCGCCCTGTGCCGAGAGGTAGAGTCCGTACAACATCGCGACGTCCGCGTCGAAGTGAACGACAGGAGCGTCGGTCGTTATCGGACCCGCAAAACCGGACGCTTGAGCAGAACCGCTACGCCTTACCCAGCTTCACGCGATGCTTAACGGTTGATATCCGAACCGGTCCGCGCGCCGAGGATCACTCTTCGACATTTGATGATGTCGAGACGCTGGACCATTGCTCGAAGACCGCACGCACACGTCGATCGTACGACTTTCGATGCGGTTCGAGATCGAAAGCGTCAGCGTAGTCCCGAACAAAGCTGAGCCAGTCAATCACGCAACCAAGTTGATTCTTCGAGAACGCGGGATATTCGTGCCGATTCCGATGGTCAAGATAGCTCAGCGTGCAATCGAGGTCGCTGCCGAATCTGTTACCTGGTTCGAGCACGTGCATCAAAAAACGGGGCAAGAAATAACGAATCGCCTCTGGCGGGATATAGGACAAACAGTCACTCAGGTTGAACAACTCGTCGCCGGGAATCGTTTCGCGAGGTACGCCGCCCAGCCTTTCGGCACACCAAATCTCATCAAGCGAACCATGCCCCCTCATCGAGTCGCGCGTCGGAATGGGGGCTGCGGTGAACGCCGCTTCGATTCGCTCGCGAAGGATCTTCGCTTGTAGCTCTATGTCGAGGTTCATTGCGCGAATCTGCCCAAAACCGCCGCAGCTGGCCGAGGCCCACCCTACAAAACGCCTTTGCTCGATGGCACGCCGGACTGCCGCGGATCATGTGTCACCGCCTGCCGCAGCGCCCGCGCCGTTGCCTTGAAGATCGCCTCGGCGATGTGGTGGCTGTTGCCGCCGTGGTGCAGCACGAAGTGCAGGTTCATCGGCACGTTCGCAGCGACGGCCTGCCAGAACTCGCGGACGAGCTCGGTGTCGAACGTGCCGATCTTTTCAGTCGGAAAGCTCGTCTTGTCGACGAACCAGGCGCGTCCTGAAAGATCGACGGCACTCGTAACGAGAGTCTCTTCCATCGGCAGCGACAGACTGCCGTAACGCACGATGCCCGCCTTGTCGCCAAGCGCCTGGCGGAACGCCTGACCGAGGCAGATGCCCACATCTTCGACCGTGTGATGGTCGTCAACGTGCGTGTCGCCGACGGCCTTCACCGTCAAGTCGAACAGGCCATGCTTCGCGAACAGCGTGAGCATGTGATCGAGAAACCCGACGCCCGTTTGCACGTCGGCCTTGCCCGAGCCGTCGAGTTCGAGTGACAGGCTGATCTTCGTTTCGGCCGTTTCGCGGTCGATCGTGGCGTTGCGCGGCATGGTGATTCAATCTGATTGGAAATCGTGATTTTGAGATGACGCGAACTCCCCTCTCCACCGGGGAGAGGGGCCGAGGGTGAGGGGAGTTCACACGCGCCGCTCCTGATCTCATCCTCCTCGTCGGACTCATAGCGGGAGCGTCGGCATCGGCTCGAAAGATGTTTCCACCGCTTCGTCCCCTCACCCCTGTTCCTCTCCCGAAAGGAGAGGGAATATCCGTTAGGCCGTGGGCTGCAACGTCGATGAGGCTCATCACACCAAAGTCTTCATCACGTCCAGCAATCGGTCAATTTCGGCGTCGGTGCCCACCGTGATTCTGAGGCCGTCGTACACGTCTTCGCTGAAGTTCGCCGCTCCCGCGAAACGCATGTAGCGAATCAGAATCTGTTGCCGTTTCAGCCCCTCATAGAGGTCACGGTGCCCGCCGGATCGTCGCGTCGCCCACACGAAGTTCGCCTCGCTCGGCACGACCTCGAAACCCAGGCCCGCCAGTGCCGTCGCAAGGCGCGTGCGCGTCGCGAGAATCTTCGAGGTGTTCTGCCGCAACCACTCGCGATCTGCGAGCGCGGCGCACGCCGCGGCGATCGAGAGACTGTCGCAGTTATAGCTGTCCTTCACCTTCCGCATGCCCGCGATCAGGTCGGGGTGAGCGACGGCGAAGCCGAACCGCAGACCGGCGAGGCTGTACGACTTGCTGAGCGTTCGCGTCAGCACGATGCGTTCGCCGATCTCGGATTGCAGCAACTCCGATCCCGTCGAACCGCTGGCGAAATCGGCGTAGGCGCCGTCGAGCACCAGCACGCCTCGCGGCGGGACGCACGCCTTCAACACGTCGCTCGACCACAGATTCCCCGACGGCGAGTTCGGATTCGGCACGAACACGATTTTCGCCTTCGCGACGGTCGCCTCGGCGGCCTTCAGATCGAACGACCAGTCCCGGTGCAACGGCAGCCGCCTCGAAATCGCGCCCTGAAGCGCCGCGAGCGTCTCGTACAGAACGTAACTCGGATACGGGAACGCGATCGATTCGCGGGGGTCGACGAACGTCCGCATCAGGATCGTCAGCACCTCATCGCTGCCGTTGCCGGGCAGGATCCAATCGGCGTCCACGCCAAACAGATCAGCCGCGATCCTGCGCAAGCGCGTCGCGACGGGGTCGGGGTAGACGTTCAGACGCTGGGACGCTTCGCGAATTGCCTCCGCCACCCGCGGCGACGGGGGATATGGATTTTCATTCGTGTTGAGCTTGATCCAGCCGCCGGTCTGCGGCTGTTCGCCCGGCACGTAACCCGCAATGCGATCGACGTTGGGACGAAACAGCGACATGAATTTCCAAGGAGACTCGCAACACCAAGCCAAGCCGCTGGGGTAAGCCTGCGGGTCCGTCAGCATGGACTGCCAACGATAAGACCCGTCGATTGTCCGCCCGGTTCACCAGACCGTCAACGGACGCCGAGCGACGATACGTACGGCGGAGGATTGCACCGCGAAGCGGCACAAGAGGAGCAAAAGGAATCAGGGTCACTCTCCCAGGGCGATTGCGCCATGCTAATGCGGATCACTGGTGACTGTAGCGGCAGGTCGATCTGTATGTAGCGGTGCCGGGAATCATCGGATACCACAGGTGATGAAAAGTGTCTTGGAGACGATGCTACACTTACGAGATGTCCGCAC
>JACCRE010000182.1 GCA_013813775.1 Planctomycetaceae bacterium | reverse complement strand
CTGAAAGCGTTCCTCGACTCCGGCACGCGTTCATCGCACGCGTATGACGAGCAGCGAGCGATCATCACCGCCGTGGCCGCCGCGCTGGTGCGAATCGAGCTTCGACCAGATCGTCGCGACGATCTCGCCCGGCGGTTTGTCGAGCACCGAGGTAACGGCGCCCACGATGCCGTCGGAACGGAAGAGTCGCTGATCGCGGCCCATCGCCTCGCTGATGCCGTCGGTGAAGAACACCAGCAGATCGCCGGCGTCGAGAGAGAGCGTCGCTCGCTCATAGGAGCCGTCATCGAGCACACCGACGAGCATGCCATGCGACTCGAGATCCGAGAATGTGCCGGCATGGACCAGCAACGGGGTCGGATGCCCTGCATTCGTGTATGTGAACGTTTTCGTCGCCCCGTCAAAAACCCCGAGCAGCAGGCTCATAAATTGATGCGGGGGCGTGATTTCGCAGATCGCCCGATTGATCTGCGCCATCATGTCGTCGGTGGAGTCGATGCCGCCTGATGCGGAGACCGCGAGCGTTCGCACCGCCCCCCGCACGCTCGCCATCACGACGGCCGCCGGCACGCCGTCGCCCGAGGCATCACCGATCGCGACCAGCGTCCGCCGCGGGTCGAGCGGAATGAGTTCGATGAGGTCTCCGCCGATCTCGAAGGCGCTGCGACAGGCTCCGGCCGATTCGAACCCGCATTCCGGCCCCGGTTCGGTGAGTTTCTGGCCCGGTTGCGTTTCGAGGGCCGCTCTCAAATGCCGGCGGAGCCGTTTCTCCGATTCGCTTTCGCGAACGAGCACCGCGCGTTCGAGGACGACGGCGAGTTGGGCGGCGATGGATTCGAGAACGTCGAGTTCCCGCTTTTCCGGATTCCTGTCTCGTCGATCGAACGTCCAGAGCGTTCCAATGGGCGCGTGTTCGGAACGGACCGCGACACAAACCGCCGTGGATGCGGACGAGGGCATCCACGGCGCCGCCATCGGATGCCGCGACCGCCGCATCACCACCGGCGTGCCGGACAGTGCCGCAAGATCGGGGACGTCGCCGTTCAGGTCGCGGCTGCGGACGGGCACGTCGCTCCGCTGCGCGTCATGCTGCAACCGCAGCGTCAGCCGATCTCCTGAAGGATCGAGCAGGAAGAACGCCGACATGCGAAAGCTGGTCAACTGGCTCACCGCGCGCAGCAACTGATTCAGCGCGGAAGGCAGATCGGCCTGACGGGGCACCATCGAGCCGATTCTGGCCAGCGTTTGCACCTCGCCTCGACTCGCCTCGGCGTCGGCGTGCGCCGTGATCGCTTCCTCCATCAAGGCGCCGATCAGCTCCGCGGCCTTCGTCATCTGGAGAAACTCGGCGTCGAGACGCTCGTCGTCGGGAAGATCGAGCAGAAGCTCGCCAAGCGTTGTTCGGCCGTCCGAGAGGCCGCGACGCCACAGCCCGTCCGACTCTTCGGGCACCTCGCCCGCCGGAACGAACCGCAGCGGCCAGCCGCAAATTTCCAGGAAATGGCGGCAGGTCTCGTCGATGAGTCGACCCGCCGGACTTTCAGTGGAAGTCATGACGCGAGTCGGAAGCGTGGAGTGCAAGTCGGCCCGGTGACGAACGAAGTCGCCCTGCCTTCCTGTATCGGTCCCCGCTCCGGGCCTTCCCGATCCAAGGCTCAACTTTACCGGTCGTATCGGTTCCGGCGCAAGAAAGCGCCCGCCGAAATTGCTTGGCGGGCGCTCACGAAAATGGTCGTCGGCGCACTCAAGCCTTAGCGCCTGGCGTTTTCGTACTTCAGATCAACCCAGGCTCCGTTGTTCTGGCTGCTCGCTACCGATTGCTGGAGGAAATACATGCCCTCCGCCCCGTCGTAGACGTTCGGGTACACGGTGTCGCGCGGCTCGAACTTGCCGGACGTCTTCTTGGCGACGATCGCGTCGAACACCGAGCGGTACACGTTGGCGAAGGCTTCGAAGAAGGCTTCGGGATGACCGCTCGGCAGGCGACAGGCGGCCTTTCCGGCATCGTTCATGTACGCCGCATTCGGGTCGCGTGTGTAGAGCGAATGCGGCTGGCCGTTTCGCCGCACCATCAGCACGTTCGGCTCCTCCTGTCGCCATTGGACGGCCCCCTTGGTTCCGTCGACCTCGATGAAGAGGTCGTTCTCGCGTCCATGCGAGATCTGGCTCGCCGTGACGGTGCCGAAGCCGCCGTTCTGAAAGCGAACCATCGCGTGGCCGTAATCGTCGAGACGGCGGCCTTCGACGAAGGTCTTCAGGTTGCAGCTCAGTTCGCTGGGCAGCAACCCCGTCATGTAACGACCAAGGTTATAGGCGTGGGTCGCGATGTCGCCGAAGGCGCCGGTCGCTCCCGACTTGGTCGGATCGGTCCGCCACGACGCCTGTTTCTGTTCCTGCTGTTCGAGCGGCGTGCGGAGCCAGCCCTGAATGTAGTTCGATCGAATCGCGTTGATCTCGCCCAGCTCGCCCGACTGGATCATCTCGCGGGCCTGCCGCACCAGCGGATATCCTGTGTAATTGTGGCTGACGCCGAACACGCAGCCGCTCTTCTCGACGGTCGCGACCAGTTCCTTCGCTTGCGCGAAATCGAACGTCATCGGCTTGTCGCAAATGACGTTGAAGCCGGCTTCCAGGCACTTCCTCGCGATCGGAAAGTGCGTGTGGTTCGGCGTGGCGATGCTGACGAAATCGACCCGCTCGCCTTCAGGCCGCTTCGATTCCTTTTCGACGAGTTCATCGATGCTGCCGTAGGCCCGGTCGGCGGGAATGTCATAGGCCGGTGCCGATTCCTTCGCGCGTTGAGGGTCCGACGACAGGCACCCCGCGACGAGCGAGGCACGATTGTCGAGCACGCCGGCCGTGGCATGGACGCGACCGATGAAGGCCCCTTTGCCGCCCCCGACGAGGGCCATGCGGAGCTTGCGGTTCAATGGTCCGTTGGTGGTTTCCATGCGAGCGCGTCTCCGGGAATCGATTGAAGTGTGACGTGGACCGACGCCGGCAAGCTTACCGGCACGCTGTTTCGCTCTCAACCAACGCACCAGCGGCCGGCCCGAACGAGGGATTCTGGCAAACAGGGATGTCATTGAGCGAAAGAACGCCTCTTGCAAAGCCGCCCGGAACAGATCGACGAACGCTGCCCGCGAATCACGCGAATTGACGCGAATGAGAAAGCCAACGAATGAAGCCGAGCGGCTTGAGACGAACGGTTGCGCAACAAAGGCAAGCGAATTCCCTCTTTGCGCCTTTGCGTCTCTGCATGAGACTTCATTTCCTTTCATTCGTGTCATTCGTTGGCTCTCTTCTGAATGTCATTCGCGTCGATTCGCGTGATTCGCGGGCCGAAAAACGACGGCCGTCCTGCGTCGACTTGCCGCTTCTCATCTGGCCTGCGCCGAATTGGCTGGGTATGCTGCCGGAAACCGCACGCGGGCAATCTCCAACAGGACAGGAATCATGCTATGACCGCTGATCGCTCGGAACGTCGAGGCTTGTGGATGACCATGGGACTGATCGCCGGGCTGGCCATCGCCTTCGTGTGGCCTCACGAGCATGCCGCGGCCGTCGTCGGCGACCGCAATGACAAGTTCGCCGTTGTGACGGCTGCCGTCGACGCGACCGCCTTCGTCGAAGGCGTGTTCGTGCTCGATTTTCTCACGGGCCAGCTTCGCGGGTCGGTTCTGAATCCGACGGCGGGCGCTTTCGCCGTGCTCTACGCTCGCAACGTCGCCCAGGATTTTAACGTGAATCCCAACGAGCCTGGAACTTACGCGATCGTGTCCGGCCGGACCAATATGAACGCGAGCGGCGGCGGACAGCCGGCGGCTTCGTGCATCTACGTCGCCGAACTCACCAGCGGCAAGGTCGTCGCTTATTCGTTCCCGGCCGGAGGTCGCGGCGGAGCCACGCTGCCGCTGACGCCCGTCGACGGCTTCCAGTTCCGCGAAGCGTCGCAGTGAGGGGATTCAGGATTCAGGATTCAGGATTCAGGATTCAGGATTCAGGATTCGGGAGGAAAGCATCGGTCGCCGTTCCGGACGAAAATGAAGGCGCAATGAGAGCGCGTCCGCTTGGCGGATCGACCATCAGCCATCGGCCATAGACCATCGGCCACGCCGAGACTCAGGGTCAGCCACGGGCTTCACCCGCGGCTGACCTTTGAGCCCGTCCGTTCGACAGTCGCAACGCAAAAAAGATCGAGGCCCCGGAACGGCTCGCACAACGCTCGTGGCGTAGGCGTCATCCGGCCGTTCAGATGCGAGCAAGGGCCCAGCGATTCACGATCCGGCGGCAGAGCCTAGGTTGCCGCCGCGGAACTCCGCCAAGCGATCTCGCACGCATCCTCTACCTGAGCGCGATGCCGAAGTCGGCACTTGACGTAAGTCCTGATGCGCCGGTGAGGCCGTGGGAGAAAAGTGGCGGGCGGAAGGAAATGTTTGGGAAGTCAAGGATCAGGAATTGAAGCAGGGGCACCGCCATCTCGTCCGAGCCTTCGCTTCGTCTGTACGACCCGCGAATCACGCGAATCGATGCGAATGACTTTTCAAGAGGGTCCAACGGAACCGGCGAGTGAAACGAAAAGGATTTACGCAAACGCAGAGGCGCAAATGGGATTTTGACCTCGTCCTACGAAGCCGAGATTTGAGTCAAACCATTCGTGAAATTCGTTGGCTTTCTCATTCGCGTCGATTCGCGTGATTCGCGGGCGGAGTTCTTCATTTCGCAAAGCGTTACCCACCGCGAAAGCCAACGCCTTACCGACGATCGACGCGCTCGGCGATGATCGCGCGTGCCTTGCCGGCGATGCGGGCGAACAGCAGCACGAGCGGGCGGTCGCCGTTCGTCGGCAGCGTGCGGTGCAATCGCTCGATCTCGATCGGCAGCCGCCGGGCCTTGATTTCCAGCCGGCCGCAGTCGAGGTCGCGCAGAGCATTTTTGATCGCCCGCTCGTTATTCGCCACTTCCGCCAGCACACGGAATCCGTTCGCGAACGGCGTCGTGACGGGATCATCGGCCGTGAGGTATTCCTCGGCGTCATCGAGTCGCCGCAGCCCTGTCTCGCCGCACAGCAGGTCGATCAAGCCCGCGCGAACCACCGCCGGATCCGGGTCGAAGACGTAACCGCCGAGGGAACCGAGCACCGGCTCGACCGACAGCGGATCGCCCGCCAGCGTCGCGCCTTCCGGCAGCACCGTCGCCCGCCACAGGTCCGGCTGGGCGAGTTCACCGAACCAGATGGTCGCCTCCTTGGCCTCTCCGTCGACGCTGACGACTTCGATCTCGACGTCATCGAACTTGCCTCCGAAGTTCGCCGCCGGGCTGACCTTGATCGCCCCCCCGCGAAAGCTGTCGGCGAAGCCGCGAAGCGTTTCCAGGCTCGGCGCGTAGTCTTCCACGCGAACCGCGCGCTTCAGCGCACCCGCACGGCGATCGGGATCGACGTGCAGCAAGCCCGACCGATCGCGAAGCTCCTCGACGGGCTGCTCAAGAATCCGAATGCGTTCGCTGACCGATAAAGCCGCGGCGTTGAGTTCCGTCAGCAGGCAGGCGATCGGATCCGAGTCAACGGCCGTGACGCTCGCATGAGCCGCCAAGGCGATCGAGTCGGCACCCGCTCCGCAGCAGTAGTCCCACACCTCGCCTTTGAAGCGTCGCGCCTTGTGCGAAGCAACGGCCCCGGGAGTCGCCTGTTCCAATCGCGCCCGATCGAACCACATGCGGTCGGCGAAGGGAAACTTCCGGGCCGCCTTGGCTCGCAAATCGACGACCGAAAGCGCGAGCCGCACCGCATCGTCGGGAAAGCGGGCCCGCAGGGCTTTTTGCAAGCGAAGCTCGTCACCGCCCGTTTCGCCGATCGCGGCGAAGATCTCGGGATGCTCCGCGAGATAGCGGTACGCCGAAAGGCGCTGGGGGACATCATCCGGCATGAAAGGTTGATCCGAAGAAGCTCGGTCCGCGGTCTGGTTTTCAGAGCCGCGACCGTCAGGACACGATTGCAGTGATTTGACGTCGGCACAGCCCCTGTATCTCTTGCTTCGGCTGACGAATCCAGTTCCCCTCTCCGCTGGGGAGAGGGATCAGGGGTGAGGGGACGCCTTGCCGCTTCGTCCTTGTGTTTCTGTGACGACGATCACCTCGCGGTCGGGCGCAAGCGACGTGGTACGTCCACCTCGCCCCTCACCCCCGGCCCCTCTCCCGAGGGAGAGGGGAGTTTGTCCGAACCACTTGCATCGCTCTGTGGTGGTCACGGCTCTGTGACGCGCCTCGGCGAGCCCCTCAACGGCCGCGCAATGCCATCATAGCGGCATCAATGCGGCGCGAGGCCCCGTCGAGCGTGTCGCGATCGGCAGCGACCGCATGCATTTCGACCGGCGGCCCCAACCGCACGATGCGAAGGCTCGTCGGCGGTCGACCGATGAGCTTCTCGACGGCAAGAGCGTATGCGAGAATTTGCAGACGATATTGCTGAATCGCGTCGGACACGCTCTCCGCGGGCGAATCGGTCGTCTTGTAGTCGAGAATGTGCCAGCCGAGTTCATCCTCGTACAGGCAATCGATCGTGCCGATGAGTTCCGCCGGCCTGCCGACCGTCGGACGATCCCGGCGCAGTCGAAAGCCGATTTCGCGGTGGAGCCGTTTCGCGTTCTTCAACTCTTGAGCAAGCGAAGATTCCAGCAGCGCTGCGATCTTGTCGACCGCCGTTCGTCGGAGCTTCGGATCGACGTCGCCGAACATCGAGAGAGCGGCCCGCTCGACGAGAGACGAGACCGACTCGTCAGCGGCTCCGGCGGTTCGCGCGAAGTCGATCTGCTCGAGCACCGAATGCGTCAGAATGCCGATTCGCCTCGCGGAGTCGTCCAGAGGCTCGACGTCCAAAGCATCGGCGGGGCGCGGAACAGCCCTTTCGCGTTTACGTTTGAAGGAATTCGCGTTCAGCACACGGTCGGCGACGCAAATCTCGCTGATGGTGAATTCGTCGCGTTCGGAATGCTTCGGTTCGATGCGGCCGATGAGCGGGGGCAGCTCCGCGACGGGCGTCTGCGAAACAAGCTCCCGGAGTTGCTGTAAACGAACTTGCTTGCCGCGCGGTTTCTTGGCGCCGGTCGGTATTTTCGGCTCCTCGCGATGCACGAGCACCGTCGGCAGTTCCGTCGGACTTTTCACCGTGCCGTCCACCGAGCCCAGATAGGGATCGAGTGCCGGTAAGCCGGCCAGCAGATCGAATCGACGCGCGAGCAATTGCAGCCAGGGGGATCGCGGTTTCCCGTCATGTTCGAGACCAGCCGACAGAATGAGGTGATCCCGGGCGCGCGTGGCGGCGACGTAGAACAGGCGAGTCTGCTCGGCCTCTTCCTCGCGGCTTTGTTGATGGCGGTGGATGAGCAGGCCGAGATGCGGCAGGCGGCCGTCTTCGTCGTCCGGAATCGGGAAGATGGGGCCAAGGCTGCGGTCGTAGCAGGCCCGGCCATCGCCGCCGCGACGCCGCCAGTCCATGTCGGCAAGAATCACGACGGAGAACTCCAGCCCTTTCGACTGATGGATCGTCATCAACCGCAGGACATTCGCGACTTCGGGATGCGTGGCGGCAAGTTCCTCCTTGTCCTGTTCGCGGACCGCCTCGTTCAGCCGGAACACGAACTCGTTCAGCGTGACGGGGCCGGCCGCATCGAGCGACCGGGCCAGTCCGATCAACTTGCGAAGGTTGGCCAGCTTCCGCGGGCCGAGGTGCTCGCACAGCAACGCCGCGTCGTACCCGGTGCGCTCGATCGCGAGCGTCAGCAATTCGGCGATGCCCAGGAAGTCCTTTTTCGCACGAAGCTCATCGAGAATGCGCGCGGTCCTGCGGACCTGCGCCGCTTGCGTGTCCGGCAATGAAGGCGGTCGGCGCAGCCCGTCGTGGAACGACGCCGACCGTTCCGGCTTGAGCAAAAGCAACGTGTCGTCGGTGAGCCCGAACAACGGCGATCGCAGGGCGCCGGCGAGGCTCAATTCGTCCGCGGGGTCTTCGAGCCAGCGGCAGAGATGGGCGATGTCGTACACTTCCTGCTGCGCGAAGAACGCCCGCCCTCCCGCGAGGTAATATTCGAGGCTCTGCTCGCTGAGGGCCTGCTCGTAGAGATGCACGTTGCTGAGCGCGCGGAACAGAATCGCGACGTCGCCGGGCCGGACAGGTCGAAGTTCTCCCGTCGCGAGATCCCGGATGCGCGGCGTTTCGTCGGCGAGCAAGGCCTTGATCCGCAGTGCGATCCAGCGCGCCTCGCGGCGGCGGCGAGCTTCGGCGTTCTCATCCTTCTCCTCCGACGACGAAAAGAGAAATTCGACCGACGGCTCGGGCGAGTGTTGGCGTTCGTCGATCGGCACGAGCGGCTCGTACTCGGGCATCTCCGGCGCGAACGTGTAGTTCACGAACCGCAAGATCGCCGGCTGGCTGCGAAAGTTCGTCGTGAGCGGCAGCCTTCCAGCCGCCGGCAGATCGTTTCGCAAGGCGGCGAAGACACGGGGATCGGCTTTCCGGAAACGATAGATCGACTGTTTCGCGTCGCCGACGAGGAACAGCCGCCCGTTGACGAGCTGATCGCCGCAGAGCAGCCTCACAAGTTCGGCCTGCACCGGATCGGTGTCCTGGAACTCATCGACCATCAGCAGATCGATGCCGGAGACCGCGCGACGGCGAACGCCGGCATCGTCGCGCAGCAGATCTCTCGAGAGGCACAGCAGGTCGTCGAAATCCACGCGGGCCTCGTTCCGCTTTCGCTGTGCATAGTCGTCGGCGACGGTCCGCGCGACCCGATGCGCCGTCAATGCGAGCGCCGCGGCCGCGGTCGCGTCGGCATCGGCTTCCTCGATCTTTTCCAGCAGATCCTTGATCTGCTTTCGCAGCGACTCGAACGCCGTCTTGACGTCTTCATACACCGACTCGTCGATCCAGGCCGATTTTCCTCCGCCCCCCTGCACCTGGGCGGCTTTCCGTATTGACTGAAGGAGTTCTGGCGAAGGGTCGATCGGTTCAGCCGTCAACGTCTCCAGCAACAGCGCTCGCCGCTGTCGCATCGCCGGATGGCTGGGCTCGTGCTCTTGAAGCAGTTCGACGACGCGGCATGCGACGTCGGATTCCCGGAATTCTTCGACGAGGCACGGCAGGCACTCGTCTTGCCAGACGGTTCGCCAGGATCTCGCAAGGTCTTCGTGCGACATTCCGTCGAGCGACGATCGGTCGACCGTCTGAATGCCGTTGAGAAGCTGTTGCAGCAGCGACTCGACGCCTTCGAATCCGAAGCGGATCACGAGCTGCGTCGCATCGACGTCGTCGGTTTCCAACAGTCGGCACAACGACTGGCGGACGGCACGTCTGACGTACGTGTCGCCGAACGACACGTCGAGCTGCGCGAAGGTCGGATCGAGCGCCGCTTCCACGGCGAATCGCCGCAACAGGTTTGAGCAGAAGGCATGAATGGTGGTGATGCGCGCCCCGTCGAGGCCGCGCAGCACCGCCAGCCAGTACGTCACATGCTCGGGGGCGCATTCTCGCAGTTCCGCCTCGCATGCGAGGCGCACGCGGTGCCGCATCTCTCGTGCCGCCCGATCGGTGAAGGTGATCGCCACGATGGACGCGAGAGGATCGGCTCGCCCCGTCGAGCCGCGCAAATAGCCGATGAAGCGCTGCGTCAGCACGAACGTCTTGCCGCAGCCCGCGCCCGCCGACACCGCGACCGAGCAATTCTTGGTCGCGAGAATCGCCTGTTGCTGATCGGTGAAACGTGGAGAACGGGCCATGTGCGGCGAGCTCACTCGCTCGGAAGGAGACGGGCGTCAAGCCTCTGATCCGACGGGAATCGAAGCGGTTGCAACCGGCAGCCGCTTGTCGAGAACCTCGGCGACCGATCGGAATGACGCCATGCGGGCGACGGCGGCGTGATCGGCGTTGTACGTCTCTGAGGGATCGCCCGTGACGATCGGGAATTGGCCGTTGCGAATCGATTCGACCAGCCGCGGCAACACCCGGTCGAGCGTCCGCTCGAGCGAGACAGCCGTTTCGGGATCGAGGGGCTTCTGTGCTTTGGTGCGTTGCTTCAGCCCGCACACGAAACCGTCACCGGTGAGGCTCCAGAATCCGAACTGGAACAAGTCGGCTTCGAGAAATCCCAATCGTCGTGCCGCGAAGGCATACAGCACGAGCTGCAAGGCACGTCCCGATTCGACATCGTCGATGTTGAACGTGCGAGGCGAGCGGGAAAGCTTGTAGTCGATCACCGTGTACACGGCCTTACCGCCGACGGCGCCCACGTCGATTCTGTCGATGCGGCCGCGAACTCGCACGACGTCGTCTTCGACGCCGAACACGACGACGGGAAGACGCTCGCGGTTCTCATCGCCGACCTCGTCGGGCGCGTTGCCGAAGGCAACTTCCCACTGCACCGGTCTTGGCGGCGAGTCCCAAAGTGATTGGAAAGCGTCGAGGTACTCCTGCCATTGCACGCCGTACCGGTCGGCGCGCGCGGTCAGA
>JACCRE010000309.1 GCA_013813775.1 Planctomycetaceae bacterium | reverse complement strand
TTCGGCTGCGGACCGGCTGCCAGTGGAACGCCCTGAACGCGACCGGCATCTGCTCGTCGTCCTCGGCGCACCGCCGCTTCCAGGAGTGGGCCGCGGCGGGGGTGGTCCGCAGGCTCTGGGAGATCGGACTGACGGAGTACGACGCCCTCAAGGGCATCGATTGGAACTGGAGCCGGCTCGCACACCAGCATCAAGCGTCGCTTCGATCATCCGGCGGGCCAGGACAATCCCCATCGCAAACCGAATCGGCACACGGGCGCGGACCGCCGCTCGATGTCCTCAGCCCATTCCTTAGAAAGTAGAGCCGCCGGTCGAAGAAGAACGACACCAGCGCAGCCAGATTAAGGTTCCCGCCGCAGAAAGCTGAACGACGCCGAGGAACAGAAAGGGCAGAGTCCAAAGGGCCATCCCGCCGGGATTCGTCAGCAGCGTGCCGCCGTCTTCCGTGCGGATGACGTTTCCCGCGCCGAGCGTCCGCTCTTCTCCGATCATGTGGATGAGAAACTTCATTAAGTCTTCTGACCACCACAAGGTCGCCAGTCCGGCGACGATCAACAACCCGGCCTGTGCCGCGACGAACACGGCCGAAGCGAGCGACACGATTCGACCGGTTCGCGATTCAGGCCTCACCAGGTTCTCGTCTCGATCGCCGTTAGGAAACATCCGAAGAAAAAAACCCGCCAAGATCGCAAAGGACGCCAAGGAAAACACGAAGGCGATCGAACGGCCATCTTCGCAAACCCTTTGGCTCTTGGCGATCTTAGCGGTTCAATCTCACGTCTTCGCTCACGCGAGAATCTCGCTCACGACCCGGCCGTGCACGTCGGTCAGGCGGAAGTCTCGCCCAGCATAGCGATACGTGAGCTGCGTGTGATCGAAGCCCAGGAGGTGCAGCAGCGTGGCGTGCAGGTCGTGGACGTGGACGCGGTTTTCGACGGATTTGTAGCCGAACTCATCGGTGGCGCCGTAGGTCATGCCGCCCTTGATGCCGCCGCCCGCGAGCCAGACGCTGAAGCCCCAGTGATTATGATCGCGACCGCTGCCGGGCTTGCCGTTGACCATTTCGACGGCCGGCGTGCGGCCGAACTCTCCACCGCAGATGACCAGGGTCTCGTCGAACAACCCGCGTTGCTTGAGGTCGGTGAGCAGCGCGGCGATCGGCCCGTCGCACTCACCGGCAAGGGTGCGGTGATTGCCTTCGAGGCCGTCGTGGGCGTCCCAGGGCTGCACGTCGCCGTGGTAGCACTGCACGAACCGCACGTCCCGTTCCACGAGCCGCCGGGCGATGAGAAGTTGTCGGCCATGAACGCCGTCGCCGTACATCGCGCGAACATGGTGCGGCTCGCGTTCGACGTCGAAGGCGTCGGTGGCGGAAGATTGCATGCGGTACGCAAGCTCGAACGAGCGGATGCGGGCTTCCAGTTCCGCGTCTTCGGCACGTCGCTCCTGATGCCGCCGATTGAGGCTTGCGAGCAGCTCCAGTTGCCGCCGCTGATCGGCGTCGCTCACCGATGTGTTCCGCACGTTATCGATGAGCTCTTCGACCTTCGTCTTCCGCGTATCGACATAGGTGCCCTGATACGCCCCCGGCAGAAAGGCGCTCCGCCAGTTGGAGACGTCGGCCACCGGCAGGCCGGGGCACATGACTACGAAGCCCGGCAGGTTCGCGTTCGCGGTGCCCATGCCGTAGGTGATCCAGGCCCCCATGCTCGGCCGGCTGAGGCGTTCGTCGCCGCAATTCATCAGCCGCATCGACTGCTCGTGATTCGGCGTGTTCGCGTACATCGAGCGAATCACGCAGAGGTCGTCGGCGTGCTGCGCCGTCTTCGCGAACACCTCGCTGACCTCGAGACCGCATTCGCCGTAACGATCCCACTTGAAGGGCGACGCCAGCGCCGCACCCGTCTGGCGTTCCGTCGTGAGATTCCCCGTCGGCAACGGCTGCCCGGCGTACTTCTCGAGGAGCGGCTTACGATCGAAGGTATCGAGATGCGAAGGGCCGCCGTTGAGGTACACGTGGATCACGTGCTTCACCTTCGGCGGAAAATGCGCGACCTTCGGCGCGAGCGGATTCTCGCTCGCGCGTGCGGAGTTCAGCAGCCCTTCATCGGCGAGCAGTCCGGCGAGACCCAGCATGCCCAGACCGGTGCCGGCACGGGAGAGCATTTCGCGCCGGGTAAAGTGTGTCATGTTTGTGCAGTCATAAGGCGGTACTCATCCCCCTCTCCACTGGGGAGAGGGGTCAGGGGTGAGGGGATGTCTTACGGCCTCGTCCTTGATTCGAACTGCTTCAACGAGATCGACCGCACTCAATCGCAGGCGACGATCAGCGCGAACTCACTCCCCTCACCCCCAGCCCCTCTCCCGAGGGAGAGGGGAGCCGGTTGCGGGAGCATTCGGAAGTCCGCTCGACATCGACGGCTCATCTCTCATCTCTAATCCACGAACATCATTTCATTCGTCATCAACAACACCTGCGCGTACTGCTGCCACGGATCGAGTTGTGAGGCGCCGGCGTTTTCGCTGGCGTCCGTCACGAACGTCACGCCGGCGGTGATCTCGTCGAGCGTCGGTTCGCGGAGCAGCACGGCTCGTGTGAGAGCAGCGACACGCGTGGCCGGTTCCGTTTCGGCGATGACATCCGGGCTCGTCGCGAGCGACTTCGCCTGTTCGATCATGAACGGTGAGTTCATGACGAACAGGGCTTGTTGAGGCACCGTCGTGCGCGGCCGGCGATCTGCCGATTGATCGGGACTGGCGAAATCGAACGCGCGGTACATCCCCGGCAGGCTCTGGCGATCGACGAGGCCGTAGATCGTGCGGCGGCCATTCGCGGCGTCGGTCGAAACATCGACGGGTCGTCCGCCCATTGAGGGATTGAGCCGCTGCGAGATCGCCAGCAACGAATCTCGCATCGACTCCAGATCGAGGCGACGCCGGCTCGCCCGCCAGAGCAGGCGGTTCTCGGGATCGACGACGCGGCATTCCGGCCGATCGAAACTCGCTTGCTGATACGTCGCCGAAAGCACGATCAGCCGATGCAGGGCTTTGATGTCCCAGCCGCTCGTCACGAATTCGCTCGCGAGCCAATCGAGCAGTTCTGGATGCGTGGGCGGAGTGCTGCGGTTCCCGAAGTCACTGGGGCTGTCCACAAGCGCCTGGCCGATGTGATGCATCCAGACGCGATTCACGAAAACCCGGGCCGTCAGCGGGTTGTCGTCAGCCGTGATCGCACGGGCGAGATCGAGACGGCCGCTGCCGTGCTCGAAGGGCCGGCGAGACACTCCCGCCGCGACCTCGGGAATCTGTCGCGGCACGGGATCGCCCGGTCGAGAGGCGCTTCCGCGAACGAAGATGCGAGGATCGTACAATTGCTCGGAATCGTTCAGCACCATCGCGCGCGCCGGAGCATTCGGTGACTGCACAGCGAGCCGATCGATCTCGGTGAGCAGTCCGCCGTAGCGGTCTTTTTCGCCGCGCGACATGTAGGCCCACGTCCGGCTCTTCGGGAAGTACGCCGGGCTTTCGGAACCAAGCAGCACGTCGAGCAGTTGCCGCCGCGCGGCGTCGCTTTCCGACACGGGCTCCGTCTTTGACGCTTCATATGTCGTTCGCAGCAGTTCTCCATAGGCTTTCGCGACGTCGGCCTTGCTCGTGAGCGACGCCGCGGCGAGCATCTGCTTGACGTGCGGATTGAGCGCGCCGGGCGTCGTGCCTTCGGGACGCATCTGCCATGCGGCGACGACCGCGGGAGCCTTCCCGGCGAACTCGGCGTCGTCGTCGAGAGCGAGTAAATCTCGCCAGGGTCCGAACACCGGATCCTCGGAAGCCGTGCGGCGTTCGAGGTAGCGCCGCCATGCCGAGACGATCGGGGGGCGAAGATCCTCGGGCTGCAGCGAGAGGAAGAAGATCGCCGTCTCGGCAAGATCGGGAGCGGTGGTCGCTACCCGCACGAGGTAATCGCCGACGCGCTGCCTCGCCGTCTCGGTGAGCGCGACGTACTGCTCATCGACGAGCGTTCGCAGCGAGTTCCGCTTCTCGGCCGATTGTTTTTCGAACTCGGAGTTCGGATCGACGCTCGACGGATCGGCGATCAGAGGCAGTTCCGCCGGTGTGTCGCTGCTCGCGAACACGCCGTACAGCGAGTAATAATCGGCCGTCGGGACCGGATCGTACTTATGGTCGTGGCACCGGGCACACGCGACGGTCAGACCGAGCATGCCCCGCGTGACGACGTCGATGCGATCGTCGATGACGTCGTGAATGTTGTTGTCGAACATCCGACCGAGCGTGAGATAGCCCATCGCCGCGAGATGCGTCTTCTCGACGGGCGGCTCGATCAAGTCGGCGGCGAGCTGCTCGTGGACGAAGCGGTCGAAGGGCAGGTTCTCGTTGAAGGCTTCGACGACATAGTCGCGATAGGTGTAGGCGTAGGGGCGGATGCGATCGTCGCCATACATCAGCACGCCGTCTTTGGTGTCGGCGTAGCGGGCGACATCGAGCCAATGCCGTCCCCAGCGTTCGCCGTAGGCCGGTGACGCCAGCAGCCGATCGACGGCTCGTGCATAGGCGTCGGGTGACTCATCGGCAACGAACGCGGCGATCTCTTCATAGGTCGGAGGCAGTCCAACGAGATCGATCGACAGCCGTCGCAGCAGCGTGCGTTTTTCCGCTCGTGGAGACGGGGAGAGTTTCTCCGCTTCAAGCTTCGCGAGCACGAAACGATCCACTGGAGTCTGAGGCCACGCCCGACCTTCGACGGAAGGCACCGCTGGTCGCGTCAGAGGCTGAAAGGACCAATGGTCTGCGGTCCCGCTCGGCGCAGCGAGCGGGCTTCCTTCCGTGGGGTTCGTGCGAGGGTCAACGGCTCCGGCGTCGATCCAGGCGGCGAGATCGGCGATCAAGCGATCGGGCAGCTTGCCGTCCGGCGGCATCTCCAGCCCCTCATAGCGCACGGCCTGCAAGAGCAGACTTCCGTCGGCTTTGCCCGGTTCGATCGCCGTGCCGCTGTCACCGCCGCGCCGCAAGCTCTCGTGGCTGTCGAGGCGAAAACCACCCTTGATCTCGCTGTCGTCGCCGGCGTGGCACTCGTAGCAGTGCTCGACGAGGATCGGGCGAATCCGGCTTTCGAAGAAGGCGACATCGCCGGCTGGGTCGTTCGCCCGAACGTCTGCGGCCAAGATCGACAGCGACGAGGCGACGACGGCGATGAGGCAGCGAAGGCGGGGTGGAATCACGCGACGGCTCGCGGCGGGGATTTCGGAGGGACATGCATGCTACACGATGCCCCGCCACGAATCGACGATGGCTAAAAGCCTATTCCATTTGGTAGGCGTGTCTGGTTCTGGCGGGGGTTTTTGGTGTTGTGGAGGAGCATGGTGCTTTGTGCGGCGAAGCTCAAGCCCGACTGGCGCTTGCCGAAGTCGCCGCGCTGTCAGTGCGGCTCGAAGTGCCGACCCGTCGCGATGCAGGACATCGGCCGCTGGCTGCTCGAATGGGAATGCGACGAC
>JACCRE010000290.1 GCA_013813775.1 Planctomycetaceae bacterium | reverse complement strand
ATCGTCGCGCGAAATGTGGCTCGTAAGTCTCGGCGCGGCGCAGCTACTCAACTCTCTGCGTTCTCCGCGCCTCTGCGGTTCGAAACGATTCGCGGGACCGGCCGGGCGCAGCCGGCCGGCTTCATTCGTCGCCGGCGCTCAGGACGCTCAAGAACGCCTTCTGGGGGATTTCGACGCTGCCGAACTGCTTCATCCGCTTCTTGCCCTCTTTCTGCTTTTCGAGGAGCTTGCGTTTGCGGGTGATGTCGCCGCCGTAGCACTTGGCGGTCACGTTCTTGCGGAGGGCGCTGATCGTTTCGCGGGCGATGACCTTGCCGCCGATCGCCGCCTGGATCGGGATCTCGAACTGGTGGCGGGTGATCTCTTCCTTCAGCCGCTTGCACAGAGAGCGACCCCGGCGGGCGCTCGTGCTGCGGTGGGTGATCGTGCTCAGGGCGTCGACCTTCTCGCCCTTGACCATGATGTCCATCTTCACGAGGTCGGCGGGCAGGAAGCCGATGACCTCGTAGTCCATCGTGCCGTAGCCGCTCGTCACGCTTTTGAGCTTGTCGTACATGTCGTACACGATCTCGGCGAGCGGCATCTCGTAGACGAGCTGAGCGCGCTCGGAGCCCATATACTCGGTCGTCTTGTAGGTTCCCCGGCGCTCTTCGCAAAGCTGCATGATCGGACCGATGTAAGCCTTCGGCAGGATGTACGACACCTTGGCGATCGGCTCGCGGAATTCGTCGATCGTGCTGGGGTCAGGAACATCCTGCGGATTATCGATCGTGAACACGTCGCCGTTGCGCAGCAGCAGTTCATACGTGACGTTCGGCGCCGTCTGAATGAGATCGACGTCCTGCTCCTTCTCAAGCCGCTGCTGGACGATCTCCATGTGGAGCATGCCCAGGAAGCCGCAACGATAGCCGAAGCCCAGCGCGTCGCTCGTTTCGGGGAAGTACGAAAAACTGCTGTCGTTGAGGCTCAGCCGCTGCAGTTCGTCGCGAAGCTTCTCGAAGTCGTTGCTGTCGGTCGGATACATGCCGCAGAAGACCATCTGCTTCGGCTTCTTGTAGCCGGGCAAGGCCTTCTTCGCGGGGCGGGCGACGTCGGTGACGGTGTCGCCGACGTTGATCTTGTCGATCTCCTTCACGCCCGTCAGAAAGAAACCCACCTGACCGGGGCCGAGCGATTCGACGGGCGTCATCCGCGGTCGAAATTGCCCGACGTCGAGCACCTGGTGCATCGTGCCGCCCCGCATGAACTGCACCTGCTGTCCCTTGCGCACGGTGCCTTCGACGACGCGGATGTAGGTGATCACGCCGCGGAACGAATCGTACTTGCTGTCGAATACGAGCGCTTGCAGCGCGTTGTCGGCCTTGCCGCTCGGCGGAGGAACGCGATCGACGATCGCGTGAAACACGTCGTCGATGTTGATCCCTTTCTTCGCGCTCACCTTCAGAGCCGTATAGGGATCGAGGCCCAGGATCGATTCGATCTCTTCGAGCACTTCGTCGACCCGCGTCACCGGCAGGTCGATCTTGTTGACCACCGGAATGATCGCCAGATTGACGTCGATCGCCGCGTAGGCGTTGGCGACCGTCTGGGCCTGCACGCCCTGGAAGGCGTCGACGAGCAGCAACGCCCCCTCGCAGGCGGCGAGGCTGCGGTTGACCTCGTAGTGAAAATCGACGTGGCCGGGCGTGTCGATCAGGTTCAGTTCATACGTCTTGCCGTCGGTGTGCTTGTACGGGATGGCGACCGTGCGGGCCTTGACGGTGATCCCTCGCTCGCGCTCGACGTCGAGGTCGTCGAGAATCTGCTCGTGGAACTCGCGCTGCGTGATCGCGCCGGTCTTCAGCAGCAACTGGTCGGCCAGCGTGCTTTTGCCGTGGTCGATGTGCGCGATGATCGAGAAGTTGCGGATGTACTGCGGGTCCATGCGACGGAAGCCCATTCCCTGCGTGGGGCGGGCTCAAAGAAGGCCGGAAAGAGAGTCCGCCGCGGTGGCCGGAAGCGCAAACCGCAGCGGGTGAAGGAATATCGTATCCGGACGATGCGAAATGGTCGAGGGGAGCCGACTGCGGCGAACTTGCTCCCCTCGCTCGTCCGAAACTCGTCGCGCCGGGACCGCTTGCGGCGAATCGGGGCGTTCGGCGACGATGTCTGCCCGGGTTTCACGCCCTTTCCGTCGGTTCGCCACCCCTTTTCATGAGGTTGACGATGAAATTGCGCTCCTGGGCCGCAGTGGCGGCGATGGGCTGGTTCACGGTGGGCACAGCGGCCTTTGCCCAACATGACGTCGACACCGGTATGGCCCCCAACGCGCTGTCGGAGGCCGAAAAGAAAGCCGGCTGGACATTGCTCTTCGACGGCAAGAGCTTCGACAACTGGCGAAACTACAAGAAAGAGGGCATCTCGAACGGCTGGAAGATCGAGAAGGGAGCGATGGTCCGGGCTGGCGACGGAGCCGGCGACATCGTCACGAAAGAGCAGTACGACAACTTCGAGTTGCTGCTCGAATACAAGATCAGCGAAGGCGGCAACAGCGGCCTGATGTTCCTCGTGACCGAGGACAACCCCGCTCCGTGGCACTCCGGGCCGGAAATCCAGATTCAGGACAACGACGCCGGCCACGATCCGCAGAAGTCCGGATGGCTCTACCAGCTTTACGAGCCGTTCAAGCCGGGCTGGGTCAAGCAGGTCGGCAGCTCCGCCAAGGCCGATGAACAGGGCCGGCTCGACGCCACTCGCCCCGCCGGCGAGTGGAACCAGCTTTACCTGCGGGTCGCGAAGCAGCAATCCGCCGTGATCATGAACGGCTATCCGTACTTCCAGTTCGTCGTCGGCAACGAAGACTGGAGCAAACGAGTCGCCAAGAGCAAGTTCGCTCAGTTCGAGAACTTCGCCAAGGCCGAGAAGGGGCACATCTGCCTTCAAGACCACGGCAACCAGGTCGCCTTCCGGAACATCAAAGTCCGGAAGATCGAACCGAGCGGTGCGGCCCCGAATCCCGTCGACGGACAGGTCGCCGTGAAGCCCGTGCAGGCCTTCCCGAACCTCGAGTTCACCGGCTGGTCTCCGGAAGAGAACGGTAAGGTCCGCGAAATGCGGCCGATCATCATGACGCACGCGGGCGACGGCTCGAACCGCATGTTTGTCGGCACGCAGCGCGGCGTCGTGCACGTCTTCGACAACAAGCCCGACGTGAAGGCCACGCAGGTCTTCCTCGACATCGAGAAGCAGGTCGCCCCCTTCACCGGCCCCGGCGCGAACGAAGAAGGCTTCCTCGGCCTCGCGTTCCATCCGAAGTACGATGAGAACGGGCGGTTCTTCGTCTACTACACTGCGCAGCCGGGATTGAAGAGCGTCATCTCCGAGTTCCGCGTCTCGAAGGACGACCCGAACACGGCTGACCCCGCCAGCGAGAAAGTGCTGCTGACGATCGAGCAGCCCTTCAAGAACCACAACGGCGGCCCCATTGAGTTCGGACCCGACGGTCATCTTTACGTCGCCCTTGGCGACGGCGGCAGCGCGTACGATCCTTACGGCAACGGCCAGAACCTCGGCACGCTGCTCGGCAAGATTCTGCGGCTCGATGTCGACACGATGCCTGAAGGACACGCCTACGGCATTCCGAAAGACAATCCGTTCGTCGGGACAGAAGGCGCCGCGGCCGAGATCTTCGCGTATGGCTTCCGCAACCCCTGGCGGATCGGCTTCGATCGCAAGACCGGCAAGCTGTGGGTCGCCGACGTCGGCCAGGATCTCTGGGAAGAGATCAACGTCGTCGATAAGGGCGACAACTACGGCTGGAGCGGCCGCGAAGGCCGGCACCCGTTCGGCGACTGGAAGACGAACGGCAGCGAACCGGTCGCGCCGGTGTGGGAGTACGACCACCAGATCGGCAAGAGCATCACCGGCGGCACCGTCTACCGCGGCAAGAGTGCCCCAGAACTCGACGGCCACTACATCTACGCCGACTACGTGACGCAAAAGCTCTGGGCCTTGAAGGTCGACGAACAGACCGGCAAAGCCCTCGGCAACTACGAGATCCCCGGCACGGGAGCCGTCGTCGCCTTCGGCGAAGACGAAGCCGGCGAAATGTACTACGGCGTCGGCAGCCCCACCGGCGGCGGCATCTTCAAGTTCGAATCGACGAACAAGCAGACGGCAGCGAAGTAGTTCGAGGCGACATTCTCACCACGCTTGCGGTGTCGCCGGAAGGCGAGGCCGCAGGCGTTTTTTTGCCGGTGCCTTAACGCCGGGTGCCATGCTCTCACGGCAAGGCCGGGTGAGCATGCGAGCGCGGCTGCCGCTTGCGAATCTGCCGGCGGCGCGTGCCCGACAGAGGCACCCGCACTCCCGCCCCGCATGCTTATCCGACGCCTTCGCGTCGTGAAAGCATGGCACCAGGCGTCGTGAAAGCATGGCGCCCGGCGCAGCAAAGCACTTCGATTCGTCTTGATTACCTTGGCTCACTGAACGGCTAATCTGGACTCGCACCACCACCATGACCACTACATTGATACTTCTCGCATTCATAAAAACAGTACAAGGATGGCACCTCGATGTTAGTACCAGGGATGATAATCGGGATTACTACGCATGTCGGTAAACCTTTCTGCACAGCGCATATGCAACCTCGGGGCGCCGGAGGAAACGTATCGAGTTTTCCCTTTCCGCCACTGGGAAAGGTCGGAACCTGTTGAGCTAGATGTGTCGTCTTATCAGGAACATGAGTGCCCAGCGGAGTTGACGGTTTCGCATGCCTGGCCAGATCCGCAAACGCCCTCGCCACTTTGTTCTCTGCAGGCGGTTCTTTGAAGTGGATCTGCACTAACGGATGTTCGTGATCGCGGCACGAAATCATCGTAAGGTGTTTCACTTCCTCGATGATGGAAACTGGAATGCTAATCCATTCTGAACAGACTGCACCCTCTGCAAAAAGGATGGTGTCCGAGTCGTCATCAGCTTGTTTCGCCATCCCGATTCTGACGAGCGGTCCCTTCAGCGAGCCTTCGGAAAGGGCTTTTGCAAATTCCTCACCAGTCAACGATTTCGCCATCGCTCTTTTCCCTTCGAGAAACGAGATGTTCCGCAGACATGCATCTGCCTCACAGTCATTCGGTGGTTTGTCAGCAGAGCTATTGTGAGCACACTCGTTAACGATGAGCGGGTCGTTCTCCGTGCAGTCCGCATCGCAATTGTCTGCGCCGTAGACCTCGTCCCCTTCGCCTGCCAGCAGGCCCCATGCCGAAACAGAGAAGCAACTTGCCGGGGGGATGCGTCGCAGCACACGATACAGATTTCGCGGTTTGGCGGCAACCTCTGCCAAGCGAGGGAGCGACGTCTTTCGACGAGCGGTGGATCTACGGCACGGCCTCGGCCACAACGTCCCGCACGAGCCCGTTCCTGACGGTCAGGTCGACGCTGGTGTCGAAGGTGTTGCCGATGATGAGACTCCCGAACGAAAATGAGCTACCGCCAGTGTGGCGCCAGCCGAGCGTCGGGCGCAAATCCACTTACTCCGGCCCCTCAGAGTTGCTTCTAGTGCGATCGTCGTCACTGGCTGGAACCAGAATGCCGGGGCACGGGTGCCTCGGAGAACACTTCTCCGGGTTCGGCCCGGTCATGGCCTTATTCCCACAAACGTCGCCAGCCGAAAAGGATAGACCAACTCTCTTCGCCTCGCTCGAAGTTGAGTACCAGGAACCGCACAGCGGGCATCGAAGTCCACTCGCCATTACACCTACCCCTCAGCATCGCCTGCCTCTTCACCTGCGAAATCGCGGGCGTCAGGCGAGCAGATTGTTATTCGGAGTGCCGGATCGTCGGGCGTTAATGGCGGAGTGAGCTTCACGACTCTCTTCTTGGACATATGGAGCGTGGCTGTTCGGGAGAGCAGTCCCGTCGCGAGTCAGCCGGACCGGAAGTCCGGTATGTCCGCAATGTCAATCAACGGTTCGTGGTGAAACCTTCGGCTCACCTCTGATATTCGAGCCAACATGGAGATCGCTTCGTCCCGGATTTGAAGCAGTGGCTCGACGAAGAGGCGCCCGGATCGGTTTTAGCAGCAAAGGTACCAGTGAAGATGCCACACGGGGGCGTCAGCGATAATGATTTACTCATCAGGGGTCCGAGCGGACTCCTTGCCATCGAGTGCAAAGCATATGGTAAGTTGAGAGACTTCATGATTGGCGCGCCGCGCGCGGTGAACCAGCGGCGGACGGCGATCCGCAAAGCGGTTAGACAGGCGCGGGGGACCACAAATGCGTTTGCGAAGGCTGTCGCGAATGGAGGACAGCGCATCCGACTAGTGTTCAAGTGGCACACGCGGTATGCACGCCAAGTGTCGAGTATTTACTGCCGTTGGAAGAATATGGGATGGTCAGCGCAAACATTCCGAGAGTGATGACGCCGGAAGAACTGCTGTCAATGGCCAGCGGCCCCGGCAAAGTTGCCGGGGCCGCTGGGGAGGGGATTTGAGGAACTGTCGAGTCTAGACGCCGGATCGTCGGTGCCACCACGCTTCGTCGTCGGCCATCAGTCGCAACACCTTGCCTAGGTCCCGCTTCATCGAGGCCCTGCAATTTGACGCCGTACTGGTCTCGATCGCTTCCCACTGGTGACCCGGCCCTTTGCGAAGTCGACCGACGTGATCAGGGACAGTGGCGGGAGTCGCCAGACCCCAGCTGCTGAGTGCGGCACCTCACACTACGCGGGAAGTTTCGGCTCCCGCCCCCGCCCCGCCGGCCGGGGCGGAAAAAAGGGGC
>JACCRE010000235.1 GCA_013813775.1 Planctomycetaceae bacterium | reverse complement strand
GCCCGGGGTCTTTTTACGCGCCTAGTTTGAGCTGTCTCCGAGCGGGAAAGTCGGTGTCTTTCCCCTCGACTCTCAACCCTCGACTCTCAACCCTCGACTCTCAACCCTCGACTCTCAACCCTCGACTCTCAACCCCGCGAATGTTCCCGAGTCTCGAAACGAAGCTGGCCCGATTCGAGGAGTTGGAGCGCAAGCTTCAAGACCCCGCGATCATCGCGAATATGGATCAGTTCGTTTCGATCCAGCGCGAATACGGCGGGCTGAAGAAGGTCGCCGAGGTTGTGCGGCGATTTCATCGGCTCGAAGGCGATCTCGAAGCCGCCGAGATGATGGTCGAAGAGGAGCATGATCCCGAATCGCGAAAGTACGCTCAGTCGGAGCTGCACGACCTGAGAGAGAAACGCGACGAGCTGCACACCGAGCTTGAAGACCTCGCGACGGCCGGCGACTCGATCACTCGCGGCGGCCTGATCATGGAAATTCGCGCCGGCACAGGCGGCGATGAAGCCGCGCTGTTTGCCGGCGATTTATTCGAGATGTATCGACGCTTCGTCGAAACACGCGGCTGGAAGTGGGAAGTCATGGATGCCCATCCCACTGAACTGGGCGGCTTTAAAGAGGCGATCGTCGCGATCGAAGGCGACGGCGCTTTCCATCAGCTTCAGTTCGAGTCGGGCGGACACCGCGTGCAACGCGTGCCCAAAACGGAGACCCAGGGCCGCATTCACACGAGTGCCGCCACCGTCGCCGTCATGCCGGAAGCGAGCGAAGTCGAGGTCGAACTGCGAGATGACGATCTGCAGGTCGACACGATGCGCGCCGGCGGCCCGGGCGGCCAGAAGGTCAATAAGACCGAGTCGGCCGTGCGGATCACACACTTACCGACCGGCATCGTCGTCAAATGTCAGGATGAAAAGAGCCAGCATAAGAACCGCGCGAAAGCGATGCGTGAACTGCGGAGCCGCGTGCTCGACATGGAGCTGCAGAAGGCCGCAGATGAACGCTCGGCAGCGCGTCGAACGCTGATCGGTTCGGGTGACCGCAGCCAACGGATTCGGACGTACAATTTCCCGGACAACCGCGTGACCGATCACCGCATCGGCCTGACGATTCACAAGCTCGATCAAATCATTCAGGGGCACTTGGATGAACTGGTCGAAGGATTACTTGAGTTCGACCGGCAGGAACGGCTCAAACTCGTGTCCTGAAGACGATTTTTGCAAGCAAATCGACTCGTTTTGACGGCGACACAAGACGCGGACGGGCGTACAATTCCCCTCTGCGCCGGCGAGCTTGGCGCCGGGGTTTCTGCGACGGATCGCATTATGTCTGCCGAACAACCCGTCACGTCCGTAGCGCCTGTGGATCGAGTGACCGATGAGTGGACCGTCAAACGGATCCTCGATTGGACGACGGAACATCTCAAGAAGCACGGCAGCGATTCCGCCCGCCTCGACGCCGAGATCCTGCTCGCCCACGCCCGCGGCTGCAAGCGGATCGAGCTTTACACGCGTTACGACGAGCCTCTGACCGAGCGGCAACGGGCCTTGATGCGCGATCTCGTGCGGCGCCGCGCGAACGCCGAGCCTGTCGCGTATTTGGTGGGCTTCAAGGAGTTCTTCAGTCTGCCGTTCAAGGTGACGCCGGACGTGCTTATCCCACGTCCTGAAACGGAAACCCTGGTGCTGGAAGCCGTTGAGATCGCGAAAGCTTCGACTGCCGAGCGGCTGACCCTTCTCGACTTATGCACCGGATCGGGCTGCATTGCCGTCGCTGCGACAAAGGCGACAGTGAAATTCTCGACGACCGCGACGGATATGTCGGAACCTGCCCTCGCCATCGCCCGGCGGAACGCAGCTTCGATCGGCGTCGTGGAACGAATCGAATTTCGACACGGCGACCTGTTCGACGCGTTGCCTGCCGATTCCATCTTCGACGTGATCGTCAGCAATCCTCCCTACGTTTCTGATGGCGAATACGAGACGCTCGCACCGGACATTCGACTGCACGAGCCGGCGAATGCTTTGTTGGCCGGGGCCGATGGCATGGACGTGCTGCGCCGCATCGCTGCCGAAGCACCGCAGCGATTGAACTTCGGCGGACACCTGCTGGTCGAGCTCGATCCCGCTCAGGCAAACTCGTTTTCGAACATGTTGCGACCGTCCTTTCGAGACGTACGCATCGTGAAGGATCTGGCGGGACTGCCGCGGGTCGTGCATGCGATGAAGTAGACTGCGGACCGGCTCTCATTCAGCGTCGAGGAGTCCACGGATGGACCTGTTCATCGTTCGCGGCGGCAGTCCGCTTCGCGGCCGGGTCTCCGTCAGCGGATCGAAGAACGCTTCGCTGCCGATCATGGCAGCCTCGATCATGGTGGATGGCGAAGTCACGCTCGAGGGCGTACCCCATCTCGCCGACGTGACGACGCTGTCCCAGGTCCTGCAAACGCTGGGAATGAAAGTTTCCCGACGCCCGTCACCGGGAACGGACTCGCAGAGCGCCGTCGAGATTCTTATTGACGACGAAACCAGGTGTGTCGCCTCTTACGAACTCGTCCGGCGGATGCGGGCGAGCATCTGCGTGCTCGGTCCGCTGCTTGCGAAACGCGGCCGCGCCGTCGTGTCGCTCCCAGGCGGCTGCAATATCGGTGATCGACCAATCGATCTGCATTTGCGCGGCCTCGCCGCCCTCGGAGCCGAGCTGAGACTTGAACGCGGCTATGTGATCGGCGTGGCGAAAAGATTGAGAGGCGCCGACATCGACCTCGCAGGGCCGCGCGGCAGCACCGTCACTGGTACGGCCAATCTCTTGATGGCCGCGACATTGGCGAAGGGCCGCACGGTTCTGCGTCACGCGTCGTGCGAACCCGAAGTCGTCGATCTTGCAAGATTCCTTTGCGCCGCAGGCGCGAAAATCGACGGAGCCGGCACTGCGACGCTTGAGATCACAGGCGTCGAGGGCCTGGAGCCTGTGAGGCACCACATCATTTCGGATCGCATCGAGGCGGCGACCTTGATGATGGCAGCGGTGATCACCGGCGGCGACGTTCTTTTGGACAACGTGATCACAGAGCACCTTGGCAGCGTCTTCGAAGCACTGCAAGCCGCTGGAGCGAACACCGAACGTATTACAGAAGGCTCCGATCCGCCGCGTCAAGAAATTCGCATTGGACCGGGCAGTCCGCTTCGCCCTTTCGATGTGGCGGCCAACCCCTATCCCGGCTTTCCGACGGACCTGCAGGCTCAGTGGACAGCCTTGATGACTCGTGCAGTCGGTCGTTGTCGAGTTCGCGACGACGTGTTTCCCGATCGCTTCCTGCACGTGCCCGAATTGGCGCGGCTGGGTGCGAACGTCTCGCGCAGCGGCTCGTGCGCGGTGATTCATGGCGGTTTGCCGCTACGGGGCGCGAATCTGATGGCGTCCGACCTGAGGGCAAGTGCCGCTTTGGTACTTGCGGCCCTTGCGGCGGAAGGCGAGAGCGTGATCCGTCGCATCTACCATCTCGACCGCGGTTACGAACGGCTCGACGCGAAGCTGGCCGCACTCGGTGCCGATCTCGAACGTCGAACGGACGACTCCGAAATCACCGTGCTGCCCCCGTTGCCGGCAGCGTGAAGGCCGCAGCATCCGGCGGCTTGAAACGGAACCCTTCGGCACGGTCCAATAGGGCTGACCGTTATCGTTTCCAACAAGGATCGTGTGATGCCGCTCGTTGCTCTCCGCCGTATGTTCCTCACGCTCGCCGCGACCGCCGTCGCTGGTCTTGCGGTCGCCGCTGAAGACAAGAAGGCCGCCGACATCAAGAACGAGGCCCGCGAGGTCAAGATCGAAGACATTGTGCTGATGGTGCCGTCCGACTGGAAACAGCAACCTCCGGCGAATCGCTTACGCCTCGCCCAATTCGTCGTTCCGGCGGCCGAAGACGACGAGCTGCCGACGGAGATGGTCGTTTCGTTCTTCGGCGGAGCCGGCGGCGGCGTCGACGCGAACATCGGACGCTGGGTCGGACAATTCGCCGACGGCCGCAAAGCCACCGTGACCAAAGGCACGTCGATGCAAGGCACGTACTACTTCGTCGATGTCCGCGGCACGTACAAAATGCCGATCGGCCCGCCGATTCAGGGACGAACTCAGGATCTGCCGAACGCACAAATGCGGGGCATCATTCTTGAACGCGAAGGCCAGGGCAACTACTTCCTCAAGCTGGCCGGCCCCGAAAAAACCGTCTCGGCTCAGGAAGAAGCCCTGCGGGCCAGCATCGGCGGCGACAAGAAGAGCGAGACGGCATATGAGGTGAAGTAAAGGGGGATCGGGAGAGGCGGGGGATCGGGCGACACGTACCGGTGCCTCGCCTCGTCGTCACTTGAAGTAATCGACGGCGTTCTGGAAGACCTTCAAGCCGTCACCGTCACCGGTGAGGCCCAGACGCGTCCAGCGTGGATGCTGCGTCGCATCGATGAACCGCTCGGGGTGCGGCATCAGGCCGAGAACTCGGCCTGATGCATCCGACAGGGCCGCAATGTTCGCGAACGAGCCGTTCGGATTCTCCGGATATTCGAGTTTCGCCTCGGTCGGACGGACACCATTTGCCCCCGCCTTAGGCACGTAGCACAGGGCGACGTTCCCTTGCTTCTGCCATGCCGAAAGCACGCCGGGATCGCGAACGGCGAGCCGGCCTTCGGCGTGCGCGATCGGCAGGTCGATCTCGTCGATCCCCTTCAGGAACGCGTTGTGCGGGGCGGTGTTCTTGAGTCGCACCCAGAGAGCCGTGTATTTCCCGTTCTCGTTCCAAGTCAGCGTGACGTCTCGCGCGCCGCTCGGCGGCCAATTCTGAGTGCCGCCCGGCAGCAATCCGGCCTTCAGCAATACCTGAAAGCCGTTGCAAACGCCCAATAGTAATGTGTCGCGCGACAGCATCTCGCGAAGCGGCTCAACGAGCGGGCCGCCGAGCTTTTGCGAAAAAATCACCCCCGCGCCGATGTCGTCGCCATAACTGAAGCCACCGGGAAGGCACAGGATCTGATAGTCCTTCAGCACAGCAGGGTTTTCGAGCAGTCGAAACAAATGGACACGCTCGGCGATGGCACCGCATCGCTCGAACGCGAAGGCCGTTTCGGAATCGCAGTTTGTTCCCGGCGCTCGAAGCACACACACCCGCGGCTGAGTCATCACGATCCCGAAATCAATGCTGAAAGTCGCAGAACGGTCTAACGCTTGCCGGTGTTTCCGGACACGACAGCATCCTAGCAGCACCGTGTGGGACCGGCGAGTGGCCCGGAGTCTGAACCCGCTCATTGAATGCCTGAATCACCGCGGCGAGTCGGTCTATTCGACGATCGAGGCATTCACTACACTTCGCCGCTTTCGGCCCGGGGGCCTGTGGAATCCGTCATGACCCGCGCGGCATGCGTCAATGCGTTTGCGATGTGTCTCGCCGCCCTCGCTGGCTGTCTGAGCCCGGCGACGACGCGTTTGCCGACGCTCGCGACAGGCCCGCCCGCTCTCGAACGCCGCAGCTTCGAGCACTTCGACCCCTACGCCGACGATAAGCTCGGCCCGGAAACCAACACGCGCCCGCCGTCCTTTGAGAACAGTCGCGAGCCGCAGCGAAAGGCGATCGAGGGCCAGTTCATGCAGGGTGCGCCCGCTGGCCCGGTCCCGCCCGGCTATACGAACGGGGCTTACCGCGACAGCGACGTGGTGAGATAGGGTCGAGCGGCCAGAGGCGAGAGAGTTCGCCGATGCTCTTCATTGCCGGCTCTCCCGATCTTCAAAAGGCGGCTGCCGCGACACGTGACACCCGGTATGATGGCTGACGGTCCGTTTGCCCCGTCGGTCTTTCGATGTCCGCCCGAAAGCGTTTGCTCGTCATCGCGCTGTTCCCCGGCTTCATGGGAACTTCGGCCGCTATCGCACAGTCGCCGGAAAAGCGAGACCAATCCACCGACGCCAGCGGTCGCCGGCTGGTCACGCAGCCGACCCAGCAGGCGATCACACAGGGGCTTGCCTGGCTCGCCTCAAGGCAACATGAAGATGGGTCGTTCTGGTCGGGGCAGAATTACCGCAAAGAGGTCGCCGTCACGGCCCTCGCCGGCATGGCGTTCATTGCCGACGGTCACCTGCCGAACAAGGGCCGCTACGGCCGCGAAGTCTCGAAAGCGGTCGAGTTCCTGCTGTCATGCGTGCAGCCGAACGGCCTGATCGTCGATCGGGAATCGGCGTCATCCGGCCCCATGTACGGACATGGATTCTCGACGCTGTTTCTTGCAGAGGTTTACGGAACGACGACCGACGATCGGATTCGCAAATCGCTCGTGTCGGCCGTCAACCTGATCGTCGCCTCGCAGAACGAGGAAGGCGGCTGGCGCTACCACCCCGACTCGGCGGAGGCCGACATTTCGGTGACCGTCAGTCAGGTGATGGCCTTGCGTGCCGCCCGCAACTGCGGCATCGCGGTTCCAAAGCAAACCATCGACCGCGCCGTCGATTACGTCAAACGCTGTCAAAACGCCGACGGCGGCTTCATGTACCAGCTGACCAGGCGCGGCGAGAGCGGATTCCCCCGATCCGCGGCGGGCGTCGTCGCCTTGCAGAGCGCGGGGATCTATGACGGACGCGAAGTCGAGAAGGGACTCGCTTATCTCACACGGCATACGCCGCGGCCCGGCGTCTTCCGCTATCAGTCCTACTACTTCTATGGCCATTATTACGGCACTCAAGCGATGTGGCAGGCCGGCGGCGACATGTGGGAGCGATGGTACCCAGCGATCCGCGATGAACTTCTGAGCGGTCAGAAGAACATGATGGCCGGTCAGAAGCCCCTCGCGTTCTGGGCCGACGCCACCGTCTGCGACGAATACGGCACGGCGATGGCTCTGCTCGTCCTGCAAATGCCCAACAACTATCTGCCGATCTTCCAACGTTGACGATTCACCCCCAAACATCGCTCACGCTGGCGATCCTTTCGCTCGCAGTTCAGTTCGCATGGCCGCAGGCGCCACGCTCGAATGACGTCACGCATGATCCAGTGACCGCGGTTAGGCTCGATGGCTCGAGCGTCGCTGGAACGCTGCTCGAAGTCACCGACGAAGCCCTTCGACTCGGCGGCTCCGATGAGCGCGGCTCGCTCGACCTGAAGCGATCCGAGTTGCTCTCGCTGGAGTTCCCAGCCGGCGACGCGAAGCCGGCTTCTCAGCCGATTCTCGAATTCGCGAACGGAGATCGGCTGTATGCCGAGATCGGCGCGACCGACGGCGATTCCCTTGACGTCCGTCGCAATGAGGACGCGCTCGCCGTGCCGATCGAAGCGATGCGAGGGATCACGTTTCAGTCACTGAATCCGGATGACGGCACGGGCGCTCTGTTGTTTCGTGACGAAGGCGCCGACGATCTTGTGCTGTTGACGAACGGCGATCGACTCGCGGGGCAGTTCGTCGGTCTTTCCGAATCGGACCTCACGATCGACACGGAGGGACGTGAAGTGCTCGTCCCTCGCGCCCGCATCTCCGCGATCGCCTTTTCACCGGAACTGACGAACGCGCCGACGATCGACGGCCCGCATCAGATCGTCCACGACGTATCCGGCTGGTTGACCGTGCAGGGATTGAAGCAGACGGATGACGGGTCGTGGAGCGGCACGACGGCGTTCGGAGCGCCAGCGTCGTGGGCGCGCGATGGCGTCAGACGCGTGCAGTTCCTCGAAGGACGAGTGGTCCCGCTGTCGTCGCTCACGCCGGCGAATGTCGAGCTCACGCCGTATCTCGACCGAGTCTGGCCGATTCGATCCAACCGTGCCGTCACTGGCGAGCCGTTGACCGCGGTCGGCGTGACTTTCGCCACCGGCATCGGCGTGCATAGCCGCTGCCGCTTGAGTTACGACCTTGGCGG
>JACCRE010000226.1 GCA_013813775.1 Planctomycetaceae bacterium | reverse complement strand
CACGACGGCGGTTGCTGCTGCGCGGGCTGCGTGTATGTGCGCGATCCTTACGTCGGGGTTGCTTCCGCTGCGGCTGACTCGGCTCAGTTCGCACCGCCGCGCCCGCTCGCCGACACGTTCAAGCTGCACAGCCTGCCGGGGGCCGACTTCGTCATCTATCTCGACTTCGACGGGCACACGACGGTCGGCACGAACTGGAACACCGCGTACAACGGCGGAAATCCGATCGTCAGCCCCCGCTTCAGCACCGACGCGAACCCCGCGTTCAATGCCGGTGAGCTGGAGTACATTCAGCGGGTCTGGCAGCGCGTCGCTGAAGATTTCGCACCGTTCAACGTTGACGTGACGACCGAAGATCCCGGCGTCGAGCGGCTTCGAAAGAGCGGTCCCGGCGATACGCAGTGGGGCATCCGCTCGGTGCAGACCGACGATCAGTCGTTCCTCACCGACGACATCGGCTTCCTGATCGGCGGCATCGCGTACCTGGGCTCGTTCCAGTGGGACAGCGACACGCCGGTCTTTACGTTCAACGGCAGCGATTCGACCACGCTCTTCAGCGAGATGGTGGCCGCCGACACGCACAGCCACGAAGTGGGGCACGCCCTCGGCCTCAGCCACGACGGGCGAAATCTGCCGCCCGAAGAGTATTACGGCGGCCACGGCAGCGGCCTGACCGGCTGGGCCGCGATCATGGGTGCCGGTTTCGGGCAGGAGCTCAGTCAGTGGAGCCAAGGCGAGTACCCGAATGCGAGCCAGACTCAGGACGACCTCGCGATCATCACCAACCCGTTATTCGGCGGCGCCGGCTGGGGTTACAGTGGGCTTTCCTATCGAGCCGACGATCACGGCAACACGACCGGCACGTCGACGGCGCTCGCCGAAACGACCACTCTCTTCGGACCCGGCTTTGTGGGCGCGGGCCTGATTGAAACTCGGACCGACGTCGACTTCTTCTACTTCGACTGGGACGGGGGCACGGTCACGATCGACGTCACCCCGTTCGAGCGCGGGCCGAACCTCGACGTTCTCGCCACGCTCTACAACGCCGCCGGAACCTTGCTGGCGTCGAGCAATCCCGTTTCCGCGCTGAGCGCCACCCTCACGCGCTTCCTGAACGCCGGTCGCTACTACATTCGCGTCGACGGCGTCGGCAAATCGGCGAGCGGCATCGATTACGGCTATAGCGACTACGGCAGCCTTGGCCAGTACACGGTCAGCGTCACGACACCGCCGTTCCTGGAGGACAACTACGAGAACAACAACGTCCGCGGTCTCGCCGCCGATCCTCGCAACAACGGCGGCAGATGGGACGGCTCGTGGCTCAACCTGCTCGACGGCGCCGGTCGGGCTCTAGACGACGACTGGTTCGTCATCAACGTCAGGCCGGGAAGGCTTCGCGTGACGGCCGAGCTGTCGTTCATCGACGCCGACGGCGATCTCGACCTGTTCCTGGTGAACTCGTCGGGGATCGTCGTCGCGAAGTCCGAAAGCGAGACCGACAACGAGCTCATCGACTTCGTCGTCTCGTCCTCCGGCACCTATTACCTGTTGGTCAAGCCTTACGCCAACGAAAAGGGCAACTACTACAACCTGAGGTGGACCGACACCGTTCCGATCTCGGCGGTGAACGTGGCCGTCAGTCCGAACTCAACCGCCGAGAACGGCACCGGAAACATCACGTTCACGTTCACCCGATCGCTCGACATCGCGTCGGCGATCACGGTGAACTTCGCCGTCTCGGGCGCCGCGCTCTTCGGAGAGGATTACACCGTCGCCGGTGCGTCGTCGTTCTCGGCGACCTCCGGCACGGTCACGTTCGCGGCCGGCAGCACCACCGCGACCGTGGTGATCGATCCGACGGGCGACAACCTGGTCGAGCTCGATGAAGACGTGACGCTCACGTTGCTGACGGGAACGGGGTATGAACTCGGCCTCAACTCGAGCGCGTCGTCGTTGATCGCGAACGACGATCAGGCCCGCATCACCATTACCGACGCGCAGGTCTTCGAGGGCAATTCCGGCACGAAGGTGATGGTCTTCACGCTCACGCTCGACCGGGCCGTCGATACGGGAATCTCCATCAATTACGCGACGACCAACGGCACCGCGACGGCCGGCAGCGACTATGTCGCCGCCAGCGGCACTCGACCGTTCGTCGGCACGGCGGGCGAAACCCGGACGATCATCGTGACGATCAACGGCGATCTGCTCGTCGAGCCGGACGAAACGTTCGAGCTCGTGCTGAGCGGCCTTCTGGCGGGCGGACGAAACGTGGTTCTCGATCGCTTCCGAGCGACGGGAACCATCCGCAACGACGAAGTCGCTCCCGCTGGCCCGACCAACGTGGTGGCGAGCGACAACCGCACCGATTACGTCCTCGTCACCTGGACGGCCGCCACTGGCGCCGATACGTACGACGTCTATCGCAGCACTTCCGCGACGTTCAACGCGGCATCGATGCCGCTCGCGACCGGAGTGGCCGGCACCAGCTATGCAGACACGACCGCGACACCCGGCGTGACCTATCACTACTGGGTGCGCGCGGTCAACATGTTCGGCGAGAGCTCGGCGATCGGTCCCGATAGCGGTCTCGTGCGGCCGACGGTCACGCAGTCGGTCGCGTCTCCCGAGTCAATGGCGGAGGACGCGCCCGGCACGCTCGTCTTCACCTTCACTCGCAACGGCGACACGACCCAGGCGCTGGTCGTCAATTTCACCGTCGGCGGAACGGCACGCTTCACCGGCGACGCCCAAACCGATTACACCGTCGCCGGCGTGACGACCTTCGGGGCCACGGCCGGTTCGGTGACCTTCGCCGCCGGCAGCTCGACGGCGACCGTTTCGATCAATCCGACGTCCGACGAGTTCTTCGAACTCGACGAAACGGTCGTGCTCCGGATCGTGGCTGGTGCGAGCTACGCCCTCGGCGTGAAGCCAGCGGCGCTCGCCACGATCACAAACGACGACGCGAAGCCGAGTCTGGGGCTGATCACGACGCCGAACGCGGGTTCCGAACCGCGGGTCAAAGTCTACGACGCCACCGGGCAGAACGTTCGTCTCAACTTCCTCGCCTACGGTGCCGGATTCACCCGCGGCGTGCATGTCGCGACGGGCGACGTCAACAACGACGGCGTCTTCGACATCATCACGGCCCCCGCCAGCGGGGTCGCGCCGATTCGCGTCTTCAGCGGATCGGACGGCACGATGCTGAAGTCGTTCCTGGCCTTCAGCGACGACTTCAACGCCGACCTGAAACCGAGTTTCGCCGGAGGATTCTCCGTCGCCGCCGGTGACGTCGATTCCGACGGGTACGCCGATATCATCGTCGCGGCCGGACCCGGCGGCGGGCCGCACGTGCGAGTGTTCAGCGGCAAGACCGGCGAGATCCTGAAGACCTTCGCCGCCCTCGCCAACCTGAACTTCAAGGGCGGACTCAACATCGCCGCGGGCGATATCGACGGCGACGGCGATGCCGAATTGCTCGTCACTCCCGCCGGTGGAGCCGGACCGTTCGTGCGGGTCTTCAATCCGCTGACCGGCACGCTGCTCAACTCCTTCTGGGCTCTCTCCAACACCGAGTTCCAGGGCGGCATGACGGTCGCCGCGGGCGACGTCAACGGCGACGGCAAGGCCGAAGCGATCACCGGCATCGCCTCGCAGGGCGGACCGGCGGTGCGGATCTACAACCCGCTCACGGGTGCGCTCGTGAGTTCCTTCTACGCCTTCGCGCCCGAGTTCACCGGCGGCGTGAACGTGGGCATTAGCGACTTCAACGCCGACGGCAAGGCCGAAATCCTCGTGGGGGCTCGAACCGGCCTCCAGTCGGTCGTGCGGTTCTTCAACGGCTCGACGGGCGCCATGATCGGCTCGGCTCAGCCGTACCCTGGCTTCAACGGCGGAACGTTCGTCGCTGGCGAGATCAGGCAGCCGGTCGCCGTTCCGGGGGCGCTCGCCGGAGCTTCGGCGTCGGCCGCAGAGGCGGCGTATTCGCCCTCGTCAAGCGGAAGCTCGTTCTCGGGCAGCCAGTCGACGAGCGGAAGCAGCTTCTCGGCTTTGAGCGTGCCGTCGGTGACGTCTTCGACGATCGCCGTCCTCGACGACCTGTTCGCCGACTCCGGCGAACTCGACCTGCTGCTGACCGCATAAGGTGTGCGCTCGCGTCGGCGATCAACAGAGCCTTGCGGTCCGAAAACCGCAAGGCTCTGTCGTTTCATCCGCCGCCACGGCTTTCCGGGCGGCCGTTTGCACCCGCCACTCCTGATCGTTCGGAAAACGCCCGAATACGGGAGGGGTCTCCGCCCGAACGGGGCTCGCGACATCCGCATCTACCCCCGGCGCACGGCGATCGTCGCCAGAGTCCGCGGCGGGGGAATGTTCGAGCTCTATGAACAGAACGTCGCCACCGCCGGGGCGAACGCCAGACGTCGCGGTCAGTTGCGCAAGCGCGACGTGAACTTCCGCGGTGTCCTCGAAGGCTCGATCCGAGCGTATCGGCCAGAGGCGAAAATCGCCGCGGCGGAATGACGCGGCGAAGAAGAATGCGTCGCCATCATTGAGCGTGCGTCACGTCGCCGTCCTGATCGAGGACGCGCGTCGCGGCGAGGCCGTTGCCGAACGTCTCGAAGTTCTTGAACGTCCATACGATCTGCTTTTCTCGGGTGACTTCGACGAGTTGAGGATTCCTGGCACCGGCGTGACAGTTGCCGATGATCACGTTGCCGTTGGGCAACGGGTGCAGCATCGTGACCCAGGCGAGCGTGACGCCGGGCAGTTCCTGCTGATCGACGCTCCAGACGATCTCGCCTTTCGCATCGACTTCGAGCACGCGGTTGTTGTTGCCTCCGCCGATGAGCGTGTTGCCGTTCGGCAGGCGATACGCGCTGTAGAGCGAGGTGCCGTGGCCTTCCGGGCCGTGCCCCGGCGATTCAGGCCGCCCGCCCAAGTCGATCGTGTAGCTCCAGACCACCTTGCCTTGCGGATCGTATTCGCGCACCGCCGCGTCGGCCTCGTGGCACACCAAGTAGTGGCCGTTGTCGAGCTTGCGGGCGAGACGGGTGTCGCGATGCGCGTCCTGGTGATCGACCGTCAGCGGAACCTCATGCACGATCTTGCCGTCGCGGTCCACTTCGACGATGCGACGATTTCCCGACTCCGCGACCATCACCCTTCCGTCTTCGAGCGGCTGGAAAGCGTGGATTTCGATCCTTCCGTCGTAACCGGCTTTCGGCCTCGCTTCGTACTTCCACGCGACCTCTTTCGCGGGAGTGATTTCAGCGACGGTCGTGGGACTGGCCGCCAGCAGCACGTTGCCGTTAGGCAGCAGCCATAGATCGTGGCTCTGGGCGCCGGTGCGGTACTCCCACTCGACTTTTCCCTGCTCATCGACGATCGCCACCCGGCCTTTATCCTCGCCAAGCACTCGCCGGTCGGCGTCCGCGGCGGACAGAGAACACGGCGACCCAATAGCAAGCAGCAACAACGCGGCGAGGCGACTACGCATGGAGAGGCTTTCGAGAAATGTTCGTCCGGCCGAGGCGACGTTGAAGGCATCACAGTCGCCCAACGATCCAGGCGGTCTTGAAAAAATGCGGCGATTGGAGAAAAAGGCTTGGCTCAGGGCGTCCGGACGGCGAATCTGGACCGAACCGGATCAAAGCGACGTTTCCCAAGCATCGAGCGGAGAGACCATGCGGACGAAGTGTTTCCTGTTTATGATCGCCGCCGCCTTGTCCTCCGCCGAGGCGTTCGCCGGCGGTTATTGTATCGGCAACGGGCCTTGCGGGCCGCGCGGGCTGGAATGGGCGGTGCCGCAGGGTTTCGCCGGTGCCGATTTTCGCCCCGCGTGCGCCCGGCACGATCATTGTTACACGATCCCGGGCACGTCGCGGCGTGTCTGCGATCGGCGATTTCATCGCGAACTGCTGTGTGCCTGCGACAACTCGCGACGCCCGATCTTGTGCCGCCTCACGGCGAACACGATGGGCGTCGTCACCAAGCTCTTCGGCGGCCCCGCGTTCCGCGGCAGCCAGCGCGGGTGGTATCGCTGACGGCGCAAGCGGAGTGACCCGAGGGCTGACGCCCATGGCTCTCCAATGCTTCCGTTCTCTCGCCTCTGGCCTCTCGTGTTTCACCTCGTCATGATCCGCGGCCTGCGCACCGTCATCTATCGCGTCTCCGACCTCGCGGCGGCGAAGGCGTGGTGCGCACGCGCCGTCGAGCGGGAGCCGTACTTCGACCAACCGTTCTATGTCGGCTTCAACGTCGGCGGATTCGAACTCGGGCTAGTGCCCGATGGTGCGGCCGGTCCGGGCGGTTCGGTCGCCTATTGGGGCGTGCCGGACGCCGCCGCCGAACTGTCGCGGCTCGAATCGCTCGGCGCGACGGTTCGCGAGCCATTGCAAGATGTGGGTGAAGGCATCAAGGTCGCCGTCGTCGCCGATCCGTTCGGTAACAGTTTCGGCATCATCGAGAATCCGCACTTCGACGCCGGCAAGGTCGAGTGAGAACATTCACCGAGGTCGCTGCATGATGGATCGCGACGCGGACGGCGACCTGCTTCGACAGCGGCTCTTCCGATCGTTGCTCTACGGTGCACCGATCGTCGCGGCGTTCATGATGCTCGCGACTTGCCGACTCATCATTGAAGCTCCCGTCAGTCCCGATTGGCTCAAGTACCTGGGCATCGCTTTCGCATTGCTGGCCGCGTTCGGAAGTGCGGCCGGAGCGTTCGGCCTGCGGAATCGCCTCGCTTGGCGAGTCGCGCACTCGACCGCCGCGGCGGTGGTTTCGGTCGCCGTTTATGCGATCGTGCTCACCGCCATGTCCGCCGTCATGGCCTGGTGAAACAGGGGCACGTCAAACGGCGTCATTTTGAGAGCTTCAACAGGTGCCCTTGCCCCGGCGCGAGCCAGATTTGCTCGCCGGTGAACGGAACCGCTTGCCCGGAATAGGGCGAGACAAGGTCGAGCTTCGACACCGGCGTCCGAAACGCCGGCTGACACGGAGCCGACTTCGTCACGTCTTTGTTGACGATGAGCACATACCGCGTGCCGTCGGAGTGGGTGAAGTCGCCTACGAGCATCGGGCCGCCGATCGCTTTCACGAGCGCGTCGCCCGTCGCGGCGGTCGCCCCCTCCGGCAGGTCGCCGAAGTGGTAGACGGCGTCCGACTTGAGAGCGAGCAGCGTCGGCGCGAGCTTCGCGACCTGCAGGTTCACGGCCCGCAGGTCGGTCCAGGACGCCGTCTCGTGACCGAACTGGTCGATCGGGCCGTGGCGGAAATTGCCGATCGCAGGGGTGAAGTATTTGAAGTAGCCGATGCCCTTTCCACCATAGGCGAGCGACGTGTAAACCTGAAACCGCAGGTCGGCCGCGGTCGGTTCGCGGTAGTTGAAGTGCGCCGCCGTCAGCACGATGTTCCAGAAGGGGAGGTCGTGCTTGAGGCCCGCGCGCCGCACGGCTTCGAGATTCGCGAAGTAGCCGCCGCGCAGCCCGCCGCCTTCCAGCAGCGCGTAGTGGTCGTAGCACAGGATCGGCGGCGCGCAGGTCTCGACGAATCGCTCGAGATAGGAGTCGTAATCGGGCGTACCAAGTTGACCGGGCACCGCGTAGTTCGGAAAGAGGTTGATGTAAGGCCAGGTTCCCGGATGTTGCTCTTTGACGACCTTCGCGACCGTCGCGAGGCCGGGAAAGAAGCCGGCGGTCGGTTCGTCGCGCAGGTTGTAACCGAAGACGGCGGGATGATCGCGGACCTCGGAGACGAGCTCCGTGACTTGCTTGCGGGCCGTTTCGGCGTCGACCTTCGTCCAGTCGTAGCCCGAGACGCGTGCGTCTGAGACGATCGCCTTCAGCCCCGCGGCCTGGCAGTTGTCGAGACCGGCCGGCGCGACGAAGCCCGCGACCGTCAGCCCGCACTCCCGCATGCGTTGCAGGACCGCGGGATCGTTCGGCGGTCCGTCCCACGCCATCAGCGGGAAAAATGCGTCTTCGGCGCGGAGCGATCCGCCCACGAGCACGAACAGCGTGACGACGGCTGACACGAATCGTCGCGGCATCGGGCATCTTCTCGTTGAGGGTCTTGGAGTCGGTCCCGCAAATCGGAGTGCCGTCCAAGATTACCGCCCGAGAGCCGTCAGCACGACGCAATGCGTCGGATGATACGACGCTATGCACGGGATGGGACACCGAGCGGCTGTGAACTCTCGATCTCGGGGCGTCGTGCTCGTCGCCCCTGCGTCATCAGCAGTCCGCCTTCCGGGCCGAACAACAGCGCCGCGAGGAAGAAGGCTCCGCCGACGGCGGCCATCGTGCCCGCCGTGCCGGCGTCTTCGACGTTCTCGAAGCCGAGTGCGCCGAACAAGACCGCCGGAACCGTGAACGACAGCGCGTGCCCGATCATCGCGGCGAGCAGCGCCAGCCCGATCGACCAGCAGAGCGTTTCGACGAGCCGGTGCGACAAAAATCGTGCCGCGGCCGCGGGCAGCACGAGCATCGCGATCGCGAGGATGCTGCCGACGCTCTCGAAGGCCGCGACGAGCGTGACGGCCGTCAAGGCGACCTGCACGAGATGCAGCCGGCCCGTGTTGATGCCGATCGCTTCCGCGAAGTCGGGATCGAACGATGCGACTCTCAATTCCTTAAAGCAGATCGCGACGAACGCCAGATTGATGACGAGAGCGACCCCAGCGAGTGCGAGCGGCCTCGGAATCGCCGTTCCCGGAATCGTGTCGAGCACCGACAGCTCGACCTCGCCGAACAGCACGTGATCGGGATCGATATGCACGGCGTCGGCCTGCCAGCGCAGCAACAACAGTCCCGCCGCGAAGGCCGTCGTGAAGACAACGGCGAGGGCCGCGTTGCGATCGATCCGCCCGAGCTTCGCGAGCGCCTCCGAGGTCCACGCCGTCGCCAGACCGGCGATCACGGCGCCGACCGCCAGCAGGATGTGCCGCGTCCCGGCGAACGTGCCTTCCGGAAGCAGTCCTCCTCGCTCAGCGAAGGTCGTCACGAGATAGGCCCCGACGACGCCGGGCAACGCGGTGTGCGACAGGGCATCTCCCAGCAAGCTTTGCCGCCGCAGCACAAGAAAGAGTCCCGGCACGGCACACGCCGCCGCGGCGATCGCCGCGGTCGCCGCCGTCCAGGTGTCGAGGTGATCCCACGTCGCGAGTCGGGCAAAAAAATCAGGCATGCCAGGTTTCTCCCGACTCGGTTATTGTGAGCCCGTGACCAACTGCCGCTTTCATAACATGACAAGTTATGCAGCTCGCGTCGCGACGGAGGCCGTTCTCTTCGACAGCAACCCGCCCTTTGGGCCGAAGACGAGGCTGACGGCGAAGCAGAACCCCGCGGCGAGCACGATCGTCGCGCCGGCGGCGATGCGAGGGGCCAGGGCCGAGACAAGCACGCCGGCAACCGCGGTCGCTCCGCCGATGGCCGCCGACAGGGCCGTCATCACGCCGGCCCGATCGGTCCAGAAGCGCGCCGTCGCCGGCGGAATCGTGAGCGTGGCGACCACGAGCACAAGGCCGACGCTCTGCAGTCCCAAGACGGTCACGGCGACGGCGAGCGCCGTCAGCGCGAGATCGAGAGCTTTCACGGGGCGTCCCGTCGCCGTCGCGAACTCAGCGTCGAAGCACACGAGCACGAACTCCTTGTGCAGCGCGAGCACGACGAGCAGCACCACGGCGGCCGCCCCGGCGAAGAGCCACACGTCGCTCGCGACGAGCGACGCGGCCTTGCCGTAGAGATAGCCGTTCAGCCCGGCGGCATTGCCGGTCGGCACCTGCTGCACGACTCGAAACAGCGACGCCCCGACGCCGAAGAACAGGCCCAGCACGACCGCCTGGGCGGCGTCGGGGCCGACCTTGCGGACGCGGGCGAGGATGGAAACGGCCGCTGCGCCCAGCAGACCTGTCGCGGCCGCGCCGAGCATGACCGTCGCCGTGTTTTTGCCGGTCCCCGGACTGAACATTTCGGCGAACAGGAACGCAATCGCGATCCCGGGCAGCGTCGCATGTCCGATGACGTCGCCGACGAGCGCCCGCTTCCGCAGCACGAGAAACGTGCCGACCAGCCCGGCGGTCGCTCCTAACAGAAGCGTGCCGAGCAGGACGACGCGCGTGTTGTAATCGAGGAGGAGATTCATGGTGCGATCGACGAAGAGCGATCGAGCACGGCGATCTTTCCGCCGTAGGTCGCTTTGAGATTCGCTGCGGTGAAGGTCGTCGAGATCGGGCCGGAGGCGATCGCCTTACGGTTGAGCAGCAGCACGTCGTCGAAATAGGCGGGAACGGTGTCGAGGTCGTGATGCACGACGACGACCGTTTTGCCGGCGGCGCGGCAATCGGCCAGCAAGTCGAAGATCACCCGTTCGGTGGCCGCGTCGATGCCGGCCATCGGCTCGTCCATCAGGTAGAGGTCCGCCTCCTGCGCGAGAGCCCGCGCGAAGAAGACCCGTTGCTGTTGTCCGCCGGAGAGCTGGCCGATCTGTCGGTCTGCCAGATCCGCGAGACCCACGCGATGCAAGGCTTCCTTGGCTTTGTTCCGCCAGATGCGAGTGACGGGCCGGAACCAGCCGATCTTTGAATAAAGCCCCATCGCGACGACCTGTTGCGCCGTGACGGGGAAGTCCCAATCGACGCTCGCCCGTTGGGGGACGTAGCCGATGCGTCCGCGAACCGCATTCAGCGGCTTGCCCCAGAACCGCACGTCGCCGGTCGCCGGCACGAGAACGATCGCCGCTTTGAGGAGCGTGCTCTTGCCGGCTCCGTTCGGACCGACGATCGCCGTGAGCGTGCCGGGACGAACGACGAAATCGACGTCGCTCAAGGCGAACGTGCCGCCGTAAGCGACGCTGATGCCATGCATGGCGAGCGGACTCAGGTCATCGGCCGATGACTTTCCGTCGGTCGCCCACACCTCGCTCGCGCGAGGTTTGAGGGAGTCTTCTTGTTGGACAGGCATTTCCACTGCGATCATTTCGTCACCGTCGAAAGGCGACCGGCCATTCCGCGTTCCGGGGCGTCGCCGCCCAGCGCACGAGCGATGGCGGTCGCGTTGTGATCGATCATCCCGATGTAGGTGCCTTCATAAGTGCCGTCGGCTCCCATCGCGTCGGAGAAGAGTTCCCCGCCGATGGAGATGCTCGCGCCTCGCGCTTCGACCCCCGCGAGCACCGCCTGCAAGTTGCGAGGCGACAAACTTGTTTCGATGAAGATCGCCGGCACGTCGTTCGTCACGAGGAAGTCGACGAGTCCCGTGATGTCGGCGAGGCCGGCTTCCGATTCGGTGGTGATGCCCTGCACGCTGTGCACAGGGATGTCGTAAGCTCGCGAGAAGTAGCCGAACGCGTCGTGCGCCGTCACGAGTTGTCGCTGTCGTGAGGGAATCGTCGCGACGACCTGTCGCACGTAATCGTCGAGCCCCCGAAGCTCTCGCTGATACGCGGCAGCGTTGCGGCGATATGTTTCGGCGCCTTCCGGATCGAACTCGGCGAGCGACGTCGCGATGCGATCGACGCTTCGGCTCCAGAGTCGCACGTCCATCCAGATGTGCGGATCGGGATGCCCCTCGAACTCGTCGGGATGTCTCAGCAAGTCGGATGGAATCGCCTCTCCCACGGCGACGACGTGCCGGCCCGAGAGCCGCAGCCGTTCGAGTGCGTCGGCCATGCGTCCCTCGAGAGTCAGACCGACGTAGAAGATCGCGTCGGCGGACGCGAGTGCACGCACATCCCGCCGGGTCGGCTTGTGGAGGTGCGGATCGACGCCCGGCCCCATCATCGCCACGACGTCGGCCCGGTCTCCGGCGACGACCGTCACCACGTCGGCCAACATACCGACTGTGGCGAGGATCTGCGGCTTGTCGTTTGCCTTCTGCGGCGCCGCCTCGGCCTGACAGCCCGTGAGGGTCGCGGCCAGCAGCAGACCGGCGAAAAGCCAATGGAACATGTCGCACCGAGATTTTGATTATTCAAAATATCGTCCACGTGCATCATAAACAATCAGTTCGTTTGTTCAAGACCGTTAGAATTCCAACCCATCGGCATTCAGGCGTTCGTTTTTGGTGTCGGAAGCCTGTAAAGGGGTCACGGGTGTGTTAGCCTAGGCCGTTGACGCCCCTTCCACGGCGTCTTTCCTTCTTTTGCAGGTTTCTGCACGTCATTCGGATTTGCTTTCCCTTCTGCTTCAGGTCGGATACGCGACATGTCCACGGGAGATACCCAGCAGTCCTTGGAAGATCCCTGTCCGTCTTGCGGAGCGATGGTTCGCCGGGGACTCGTGCGTTGCTGGAGTTGCGGCGCGTTCATGCGACCGGAGATCGCAGAAGCCTATGAACGCATGCAGAACCGCAAGCCGGATGTTGACTTTCAGCCGTTGCCCGAGCGAAAAGCCGAACATGCGCAGGGCGGTACCGCGGGTTCGTCGCGCACCGGGAACGTCTCGATCTCCGACGACGACTTCGATTTCGCGGGATCGATGACTCCGAAGGCCGCTGGCGGCGGAGACTTCGAACTCGGCGCGTCCTTCTCTTCGGCCGCTCCCGATGAACGCAAGGGCGAAGTTTCGGCGTTTTCAGGCGGACGACGTAAAAAAGGGGGGGCGGAACCGCAACCCGCGGCACCGGCCGAGGCGACTACCGAGGCTCTTGGCGCGTCCCCGGCCAAATCCGCACCTGCCGGCGAGAAGTCCGACAAGCCCGCCAAACGCCGGCCACCCACCGAAAGCGGCGAGGCGCACAGCACTGCCACGGCGGGTGATGCCTTGCTGCAAGTCGCGCTGCAAGAAGAAAAAGAGGCCGAACGCCGCGGCTTCAAGCGGAAGCCGGGTTTCGATCCCGTCCGCGTCGCCGACGGCTGGTTCATCACCTGCCCTTGTCCAGCCAAAGTTCGCATCAAGGTTAAAGAATCGCATCGCGGAAAGACGGGCAAATGCCCGAACCCGAGCTGCGGGTCGTACTTCACCGTTCCCGCCGACCTGCCGATGGACGAGGTTCCGCAAGCGGCCGGCGAAGCGGCGGCACCGGATCCAGCGGCCGGCTTTCCCGCCGACCCGGCCGATAAGGCCGGCGCGTACACGCACTGGCTACGCGACGTGCGCTTGCATGTCGTCAAGCCGGCGAAGGCCAAGCGCAAGCCCGGCGGACACGAGAAGGACTTCCAGCCCGCTGATCTGGGTTTCGCACGCGAGGCCGGCGTTGTCGCTTTGTCGCTCGCCGCCAAAGCCGCCGGCATGCTCGCCAAGCCGAAGAAGCCCGAGCAGGTTCGCGAAGATCTGTTGACGGAACTTCGCGGCGGCAAGTCCGTCGCCGAGACGTCGGCGTTGGCGAAGTTCACCTTCGAGCCGGACGTGCTCGGAAAACTGATCGTCGAGTATCCGCCGGCTTACGAACACGAATCGACCTTCGCGGGGATTCCCGTGTTCGGCGAAGGCCGCATCGCCGTGAAGCTGCCGCCCGCCGGCGCGCCCGACGAGCAACACTTCGTCTCGCTCACGCTGACTCAGCACCGCCGTTTGCAGGAGCTGCTCGACGGGCTGTTCGAGATTCAGGCGTTCGGCGTCGGCTGCCCAATTCCTCGCGAGGAAGATGTCGTCCACCTCGTCTGCCACTACAGCGAAGATTCGCTCACGATCCTGCGCAACCCGGCGTTCCACCGCGCCGATCCCGAAACGCCGCTCGAAGCCGTCGGCTATCGCTGCGAATCGTGCGGACTGATCGTCAGCGAGAACAGCCGCAAGAAGGAAAAGATCGGCGGCCTGGAAGGCAAGAAGCTCGCGAGCGCGAAGTGCCCCAAGTGCAAAGGCAAGTTCGGCAGCTCACCGCTTTACGCCGTGAAACCGAAAGAAGCGGCGTCTGAAGAGACGCCCGCCAAGGACACTCCGACCGAAGCGGCCCCTGAGTCTCCGGCGCCATAGATGCGACGGCCGATCATGCGGCGGAGGTGCAGGATGGACTCAACGGGTGCTCGCGCGTCCGGCGCGTGCTCAGAACGAGAGGCCGACTGCGACAGAAGCACGGCGGATGGCTTGCCTACGTTCGATATTGGGGACGCGTCGCTTTCTCCGTCACAGGCGGATTGGCGGCACTCATCGTCTTTGGGCTGTGGCTTGCCGCCGTCGACGAGTTGCGGCGGGGCTTCTCCGACCTCTTCTTCCAATCAGCGAAACAACGGCGGCAGCCCCCGTGTCCTCTCTTCGCGTGATACTTGCCGATGACTGACGACCCCCGTTCGCAGGAGCGATTGACCGCGATCGAAACGCTGCTGATGCACATGCAGCATGAGTTCGAGCAGTTGAACGCAGCGATCCTCGGCCAGCAGCGCGATCTCGATGCGCTGCGGAAAGACATGGATGCGATTCGCGGTCACGTCGAACGACTCGAAGCCGGCCCTGAAACGCGCGACCCGAAGCTCGAGAAGCCGCCGCATTATTGAGCGGAGAACGGGCAGGCGGATTAGGGTCGAAAGTCGCAGGGCAACCATCACTTTTCGCCGAAGCCTTGTCGTCGGAGTCGGTAAGGGGCTTGCTGCGGCGCAGTCAGCTCATAAGCCGTCGTCCATTTGAAGTAGATGAGATGACGATGAGATGACACCGTGTGGGGGATCGGCCGCGTTCATCGTGGCAGGCGAACGATCATCGTGAATCATATTGTTGTTTTGATATGAGGCTTTACCGCGCACTCGGGCGCGGTCATTGTGCGGTTTTTCCGCAGGCCGATCTGCTTCTTTGGCCCTGACCGACGCTGTTGAGGGCGGCGAAGGCGATGGCACGGCAACTGCGAAGGGCGGGCCGCAACGTTCCGAGTCGTCTCGGGATCTGCCGTAACAGCGTTCGATCGACACGCCTTGACGCACCGCATCTCACTTACAGGTTTCGCCAAGGCGGCGTTCGCGGTCGGAATTTGCTCGACGGTCGTGAGCGGTGCGATCTGCGAGGCTCAGTCGCCGACACCGACCGCACAGGTCGATGACGAGAAACGTATCGACGTGGGATCCGAGGACGGAGCCAGCCGAGACATCTCCCGCTACGAGGATCTGGTCGAGCACACAAGAAACGTTGCATCGCAGCCCGGTGCTCCTCGTGAGGAGTTGCCCCTGAGTCTCGCGCGACTGAACTACGACGCGTATCGCATGATCGCGTTCCGGTACGAACGGGCGCTCTGGTGGAATCAGAACCGTCCCTTCTGGCTCGAGTTCTTTCATCGCGGCTTCGTGCATCGCGACCGCGTCTCGATCAACATTCTTCCGCGAAAGGGTGAGAACGGTTCGGCCGTCAGCGGTGCTGATAGCGCCGAGCCGGTGACGATTCCCTTCGATCGCGGCATGTTCGAGTACCGAGGCCCGACGGCGAACATGGTTCTGCCGACGGACATCGGCTACGCAGGCTATAAGGTGATCGGCCGATTTCCGGGCGATCCCTCCGGTCAGGAAATGCTGACCTTCCTGGGGGCGAGTTACTTCCGCTCTCGAAGCGGGGCGACTGGATACGGCACCTCGGCACGTGGCCTGGCAGTGAACCCGGCGGCTACCGAAGAGTTTCCGGTCTTCCGCGAGTTCTGGATTCGTGATCCCGACGCAAACGACAGGACGTTCACGACGCTGGCATTGATGGACAGCCCGTCGGTCGCTGGTGCGTACGAGTTCACGCTCACGCCCGGTGCCGTCGACACCACCGTGAGCGTTAAATGCACGCTCTTCTTTCGAGACGCCGCTGCAAAGGCCGGAATCGCGCCGCTGACGAGCATGTGGATGTGGGGGGACGGCCTCGAAGGGCCTCCGAAAGACGCCCGTCCGTCGGTCCACGACGCAGACGGCCTGCAAATCCTCGACGACGACAAGTGGACCTGGCGTGCGTTGAGCCGTCAGTCGTATCCGTCGCTCACGAGCGTGCCCGTCAAGTCGCTGGAAGGCTTCGGCCTGATGCAACGCGAGCGGCGCTGGTCGCGATACCAGGATGACGAAGCCCGATATCACCAGCGACCCAGCGTCTGGATCGAGCCGAAGTCACCCTGGCAGGGCGGCACGATCGAACTCTTCGAGATGCCCGCGATCCACGAAGGGCACGACAACATCGTGTGCTACTGGGTTCCGCCGGAGAGGCCGAAGCCTCTCGAGCCGATCGAACTCGACTACGACGTTCATTTCTTCGCCGGTTCTCAGCCGGCTTCGCACAAATCTTTGGCAAAGGTCGCGCGAACGGATGTCGTGCGCCGCGCAGACGGCCTGCTCGAGTTCCAGGTCACCTTCTCGCGACCCCGGAAAGTTCCTGAGCCGGCTGAGCGTCAGGACGATCCGCCACCGGAGATTGAAGCGACCTCAATTCGGGGCGAGGTCATCGAACGGTCCGTGACCGCGAGCGATCCGCTCACTTGGAAGGTCAGCCTGATCGTCAGGCCGACCTCGGCCGACGAACCGGTTGAACTTTCCATGAATCTTCAGCGTGACGGAACGCGTATTGCCGAAACGTGGAGTTACCTCGCGGCTCAGGCGCCGCCGCCTTACAAGTACCCCCAGGTTTACACGAGGCAAGACTAATGGATTCTCACCTCGCGTTTCCAAAGCGACGGCATACTCGTGGCACGTCAAGACGCCGGTCTCACGGCTCATCGCTTGAGCGGAACTTGCGGCCCTCGCCCTCGAATCAGCACCTGCCGACTCTGACCCGCATGCCCGCTCGCGAGAATCATCATCCCTTCCGGCCGCGCGTTCCTGAGCCTGCGCCCTTGGCGTTAGGCGAGCCGATGCGATTGGAAGCGGTGTCGTGGCTCCAGTGGGCCGAGCAGGGGATGCTTTTGCTCGCGCTCTCGCTGACGAGGATCGCAGCACGATGACGGATCGAGTCCGCACGGAAGCCGCATCGATGTCCGCCTTCAAAACGCCTCAAGCCATCGGTCACGTCCGGCGGTTGCTGATGGTCGGAACTCTGGCGTGCGCGGCGTGCCTCACATGGGCCTACGCTCGCATCATCGCGGTGCACGGAATCAACGCGGCCGAGGTCGTCGCGCTGGCGGCGTTCTTCATTCTGGCGCTCTGGGTCTCTCTACCGTTCTGCTCGTGTCTCGTCGGCTTCTGGAACATGACGCGACGAGGCTCCAAGCCGAGAAGCACTCCCCTCGACGAGTTGCCGCAAACGGCGATTCTCGTCCCGATCTATAACGAATCGCCGCTGGCGGTTTTCAGCGCGATCGCAGCGATGGCGCGAAGCCTGGAGCGGACCGGCCGTCACCCGCGCTTCGAATTCTTCGTTTTGAGCGACACGCAACTCGAAGACGTGTGGCGGCAAGAGGAGGCGATATGGTCCGAGACATCCGCTCTGATGCCCGACGGCGTACCGATTTATTATCGCCGTCGTTCGAAGAATCACGGCCGCAAGGCGGGCAACATCGCTGACTTCGTCCGACGGTGGGGCGGTCGCTACGAGTTGATGATCGTCCTCGACGCCGACAGCGTCATGGAAGGCGAGACGCTCGTCGAGATGACGGCGCGGGCCGCTGCCGACGAGACGATCGGCATCCTGCAGGTGCCTCCGAAGCCCGTCAACCGCGGATCGCTGCTGGCCCGCATTCTGCAGTTCGCCGCTGACGTTTACGGACCTGTCTATTTGGCCGGCTATCAATCGTGGACCGGCAGCGACGGCAATTATTTCGGTCACAATGCCGTCATCCGCACCGCCGCCTTCGCGAAGCATTGCACGCTGCCGGTGCTTCCCGGGGCTCCGCCGCTCGGCGGTCACATTCTGAGCCACGACTTCGTCGAAGCGGCTCTCATCAGGCGGGCCGGCTACCAGGTGGTCACGGCCGACGATCTTGCCGGTAGCTATGAGGAATGCCCGACGACGTTGCTGGATTACGCCGTTCGGGATCAGCGATGGTGCCAAGGCAACTTGCAGCACAGCCGCCTGCTCGCCGTTCGCGGTTTGCGGCCGGCCAGCCGCTTTCACTTCCTGAACGGGGTGCTTTCCTACGTTTCGAGCGTCATTTGGATCCTGTTCATGGTGGCGATGGCATCCGGGATGCTTCTGGAACGCCACTTGAGCGGTACAAAGCTGACCGGGGCGCCGGCGCTTCTGTTCGCGGTCGTGTTTCTGATGCTGCTGACGCCGAAATTTCTCTCTTTCCTCTCCCTGCGGTCTGACCCAGCGAGAGCGTCGCAATTGGGCGGTCGGGTGAAGGTCGCCATGAGCATGCTGCTGGAGACGGGCATCAGCATCCTGCTCGCACCCGTCCTGGCCTATTACCACGCGTCGTTCGTGATTTCCGCCACGATCTTCGGCCGATCGGTGCAATGGAGCACGCAGTCGCGGGACGAGCGGGTAATCCCCGTTCGCGAACTCGTGAAGCTTCACCTTTGGCAGACGCTGACGGGCGTCGCGATACTGGCCGTGTCCTTTGCGATTTCGCCTCTGACCGGCCTGTGGTGCCTGCCGCTTTCCGTGGGACTGATGCTGTCGATTCCGATCGCTTACGCGTTAGGAAGCCGATCACTCGGCGATTGGCTGCGAGCGCGAGGCCTGCTGACGATCCCTGAGGAGATCGTACGACCGGAAATCCTCAGGTTGCGGGATGCCGCGTCGGAGGAGATCAGTGCGAGATTGCAGGCCACTGATCGTACCGACGCGATTCAAAACGAGGCGGACGACGATCAGCTTCGAACCCGTCAAATCGATGTCCTGATGCCCGCCGTCGTCTCGTCTTAGCGGTGCCGACAAAGCTCGCCTCTCCGTAGAGCCAATTCAGGTCCGACTGAACATCGTTCCGCGTGAACGGCTTGAGAGTCGTATCGACGTCCGAATCCGGCTCCCTTCTCCTCTGGGGGAGAAGGGTCGGGGATGAGGGGAGTGCTGACGCGATCCTCTTGCGTCATCGTTCAACAACCCAAAGCCACGCCAACCCGGCCCCTCACCCCCAGCCCCTCTCCCCAGCGGAGAGGGGAGCATGGGCGTCGGCTCCGACTGATAGAATAAATAAGGCCATCTCGTGCCAAAGGAGGCGGGCATCAGCGAACCGCAGCAAAGAGAGACGTGTTAGAACGTCCCAGCGACGCTCACCGGGCTATCTGCGAGTGAATCGCGAGTGGCCTTCGGCTTCGAACTCTCGCAGGCGCTCCATGAGCGTCTCGCGTATCGGGCGCAGCGCCGACTCGCTCTCGATTTTGTGACCATCGGCCGTGGTCACGTAGAAGACGTCGACGACCTGATCGAGGTGCGTCGAAATCTTGGCGACGTCCACGCTCAGGCCCAGTTCGTATAACGTGCGCGTGAGCATATAGAGCAGGCCGGGGCGGTCGTGCGCGAAGACGTCGATGATCGTGCAGCGTTCGCTGGTATGCGTGTCGGTCGAGACTTGCAGCGGCAGGTTTGACAGCGGCACCGACCGATCGCCGGCACCGTAGGGCTGGTGCTTTCTGATGAGCTGCGGGATGTCCACGCGGTTCAACAGCGAGTCGCGCAGAGCCGTCGTGATCTCCGCGATCCGCCAGTCCGGAATTCTGCCGTCGTGGTCGGAGTCCACGACGCGATAGCGATCGACGATCGTGCCGTCGACCGTGGTTTCGATGACCGCCGTCAGGATCTCAAGCCGATTGGCGGAAAGCACGCCCGCCATCTTATGGAAACATCCGGCGGCCACCTGCGCCGATGCGGTGACTCGATACTCGGTCGTGCGCGTGGCGGCGTCGTAATGGCCGCTCGTGAGCACGTCGCCCGGCTGCAATGCGCGGAGCGACTGCAGGTCGGAGACGATCTGCGCGATGGGAACGGTCGCCAGGTACTGGTGCGAGAACCCGTCGAGCTGTCGGGCGACCCAGTCCTGCAATTCGGCTCGATGCGACGGTCCGACCGAATGCAGAAACGCCGCTTGGGCATCGCGTTTGATGGCGTCCATCGCTCCGGTATCGAGACGCGCGCTGCGTCCCGACAGAATGTGCATCGACTGTTCGTAGAGATCGGTGAGCAGATCGGCCTTCCACTTCGTGAAGACTCCCGGTCCGACCGCCGACAGGTCCGCCGCGCTCAGCACGTACAGCATTCGCAGCGTCTCGGCGTTCTTGACGTCGTGGCTGAACTTCATCGCGAGGCCGGGATCGGTGATGTCACGCCGCAGCGCGAGATGCACCATGTCGAGGTGCTTCAGCACGAGGTATTCGAGCCGTTCGCGATCGTGGTCTTGCAGACGGAGTCGCTGACCGATGCGGTGCGCGATGTCGCGCCCGACGATGCAATGATCCTCTTCGAATCCCTTGCCGACGTCGTGCAGGAGCAACGCGAGATTCAGGATCGCCGGCTGCCGGATCGCGCGTCGCGTTTGAGCGATGGGGCCGACGTCGAAGGCGAACGCGCAACCGGCCTCCACCGTTCGCAGGCAGTGCTCGTCGACGGTGAAGCTGTGATACTGGTTGAACTGGATCAGGCAGCGCGCGTGGCGCATATCCGGAATGAGCCACTCCAGCACGCCGCAGCGGTACATCGCCCGCAGCGCCCGTCCGAGGTGGCGGTCGAACGAAAAGATGCCCAAAGCCTTGGCGGCGGCCTCCGGCGAGATATCCGTTCCCCAGGTCGGCGCGTGCTTGCGCAGCAGCTCTTCGGTCTCGGGCGTCGGCTCGACGCCCGATTTGGCGACGTACCGAAACAGATCGAGGACGCGTTCGGGCGAACTCGCCACCGATTCGCGAAACCGTGGCGAGATCGCGACGGTGGAGGGACTCAGCCAGAAGACGCCGGCGGCCCGCCGCGTGAGCATCGTTTCCGCCGCGGTGCCCAACGCCGACCGCGGACGATGCCGCGCCACGAAACGGTCGGCGATCTCGGCGATTCTCGTCGCGTGCCGCAGATACGTCTGCATGAACCGCTCGACCGGCCGAACTCCGGGTTGGCCGGTCACGCCGCGCTGCGCGGCGATGCGTTGCTGTTCTTCGCGGGTCAGAATGTCATTTTCGCGGCCCGCGCCGAAATGCAACTCGATCCGAACGCGCAGCAAAAACTCATACGCTTCGAGAAGTTGCCGCGCGTCGTCGCGTCCGATCGCGTTCCGCAATCTCAGCAGGTCGTAATCGGTCGTGCCGAATCGCCCGAAGGCGACCCAGCGCAGCAGATGCACGTCGCGGAGCCCTCCCGGCGATCGCTTCACGTCGGGCTCCAGAATACTGGGGCTGCCGCCGTGCTGCTCTCGCTCTTTGGCTCGTGAGCCGACGCAATCGTTGAAGTAATTCCGCAGACGCCGACGGATGAGCCGATCGCGAAATTGCGTCTTCAACCGCTCGACGAGGCCGGCATCTCCGGCGAGCGGCCGAATCTCGACGAGGGCGGTCGTGACCTCCGGCTCGGACTTCGCGATTTGAAGCGTCTCTTCGACCGTGCGGACGGCGTGACCGATCCGCAGGCCGGCGTCCCAGCCCTCGCGGATCACTTCCGCGACCACGCGTCCGAACGGTTCCGCCGCGGGGGGGCGGTGCAGAAACAGCAGATCGATATCCGAGAACGGGCACAACTCCGATCGGCCCGAGCCGCCGACAAAGGTCATGGCCGCCTGACCCGCGACCAGTCGTCGCTCGCGCGGCGAAAGCGACTCGCAGGCCGAGCGATAAAGCTCGACGAAGAATTGCTCGCTGCGTTCCGCGATCCGGGCCGCGATCTGAATGCCGGTCGCGTTGCCTTGCAGCATCGCCTGGGCTTCGTCGCGGATCGCCCGGACGCGCGCCTTCCGCGCATTGATCCGGTGCTCCCCGGACAACGCGGAATCACTCGCAAGTCGGGGCAGTGACGGATCGCTCACTCGATCACATTCTCTCTTCCAATCTCCGTTCGTCCGTTCTCTTCTCAAATCGCTTCCTCACCGGCCTCGCCGGTGCGAATGCGGATGACGTCTTCGAGTTCGGAGACGAAGACCTTCCCGTCGCCGATCTGGCCCGTGCGGCAGCGAGTGAGGATGACGTCGACCACCATCTGCCACTGGTCCTCGCGGACCGCGAGTTCGAGTTTGAGCTTCGGCAGGAAATCGACGGTGTATTCGGCACCGCGGTAGATCTCCTTGTGGCCTCGCTGACGACCGAAACCCCGCACTTCGGTGACCGTCATGCCGTGGATGCCGGCTTCGGTCAACCCCGCCTTCACCTCGTCGAGCTTGTAGTGCCTGATGACGGCTTCGATCTTCTTCATAGGGCGACGACGAGCGTGAAACGTCTGAGGGACAACATCGACCGAAGCGTCGCCACCGGAGGAAACTCGCCCTCCCTGCCTTCCCGGAAGATCAGAGAGCGCCTTCGCCGGTTTCGCCGGTGCGAATGCGGATCATCTCCGAGAGGTCGGTGACGAAGATCTTTCCATCGCCGATCTGGCCGGTGCGGGCGGTGCGCAAGATCGTGTCGATGACGATCTTCGCCTGCTCGTCGGAAACGATGATTTCGAGCTTGGCCTTCGGCAGAAAATCGACGGTGTACTCGGCACCGCGATACTGCTCTTTGTGCCCCTTCTGCCGGCCGAAGCCGCGGACTTCCGACACGGTCATGCCATGCACGCCGGCTTCGGAAAGCGCGTCTTTGACTTCTTCAAGCTTGAAGTGGCGGATGACCGCCTCGATCTTCTTCATGCCGCCCGCCTTTCAGGTCGTCCTGCCCGGAGATCACGGTGCGAAGAGGTGCAGATTCACCCTAATTATGCTGTGGACCGCCGCAAGAACAAAGACCAGCCGGCAGCGGACTTCGAGAAACGAACGTCGATGGTCGCCGGCGGGTCGGGTGGCACGCCCAGACCGACGGGATGGGCGTGGGCGTTAGATGTCTCGCACGCCCTTCCTCCGTCAGGGCGTGCCACCCCACGGGACTTCCCGCCTCAAATGCGGTCGAGCTTGCCGTAAGACCGGCGGGCAGGGCGGCAGGCTTCCGCGGAAAGCCCGTACACCTCCAGGCGATGGCCTTCCATACGGAACCCGTGTTCGGCGGCGACTTTCTGCAGGATCTCGTCGAGTTCCGGTGAGTGAAACTCGATGAGCTTGCCCGTCCGCCGGCAGATCAGATGGTCGTGCTGGGGGTATCCGTAGTCGTGCTCGTAGAGGTCGCGACCGTCGGCACGGGCGATCTTGCGCAGTAAGCCGGCCTCTTCGAGTGCCGAGACCGTGCGATACACGGTGGAGCGGCTGACGCGCTTGCCGTCATCCCGCTGGGAGAGCCGCATCACGATCTGATCGACGTCGAAATGGTCGTGGTCGGCGAAAATCTCTTCGACGATGAAACGCCGTTCGGTCGTCAGCCGTTGCGCCTTCGTCGCGAGATACTCCCGAAACTTTTCGACGGGCGAGATCGCGACTTCGACGGCCTGTAAATCAGACACCAAAACTCCTCGGGCAGCAAAAACAAAGACAAGTTAATCGGAAATCTGCGAAAACATTCGAGAAACGGCGGCTTCCCAGCGTTCCTCGGTCTCATAGGTGCCGTCGTCGATCATCTGGCGAATCCGCTCGATGCGGGCCGCCCGCGCCGCCGGAGTTTCCCCGCGGGCGGCCGATCGCGGACCGGAGGCCTTACGTCGTCGGGGCGTCGATTGATCCATCGCAACTCACCAGCGTGAACTCGTACCGCATCGATTGATTATCGTCACATGCGAATCATATCGCGCCCATAGGTTCGTTCAACGGGCGGGAATCCGCACACTCCGCACCGTTTTCAGCCGATTGTGACCGCTGCACGAGCCTGAGCGACTTCCGCGATCGCGCCAGCGGCGGCCAGCACGTCGTCGCGATTCACGTCGAGATGCGTCAACGCCCGCAATCGCTGCCGCCCGACGGGATTGATTCGGACCCCCCGTTCCGCCAGCTTCTGCGAAAATTCCGCCGCCGTTCCCCAGGCAGGATCGACCTCGAAAAACACGATATTCGTCTCGATTTCAACCGGTCGAACGCAGATCACCTCGCACTCGGCGATCCGCTCGGCGAACAGCCTCGCGTTTTCATGATCCTCGGTGAGACGATCGACGTGATGCTCGAGGGCGTAAAGAGCCGCTCCGGCGATGACGCCGGCCTGTCGCAACGCTCCACCGAACAGCTTACGCGCCCGGCGTGCCTTGGCGATGTCGTCGCTTGAACCGACGAGGATCGAGCCGAAGGGGCAACCCAGCCCCTTCGAGAAGCAGATCGAGACCGTGTCGACGAGTTCGGCGATGTCCCGAACGTGATATTCCCGCGCGACGGCCGCGTTGAACAATCTTGCACCGTCGAGATGGACCTTCAGACCCTTCTCGCGAGCCCAGTCGCAGACCTCGATGAACCGGTCGAGAGGCCAGGCGGCACCGCCGCCGATGTTCGTCGAGTTTTCGAGGCTCAGCAGCCTCGTCCGCGGGTGGTGCTGCCCCTGTGGACGCCACGCCGCTTCGAGCGTCGCGACATCGAGCATGCCGCGCTCGCCCGGCAACAGACGGCAACTGATGCCGCTCATCGCCGCGGGCGCTCCGCCCTCGAAGTTCGCGACATGCCCCGTTTCGTGAATCAGCAGCTCGTCGCCGGGTTGGCAGTGGCAACGCAGGCCGATCTGATTCGATTGCGTGCCGGAGGTGCACAGCAGCGCCGCCTCTTTGCCAAGCAATTCGGCGACGAACGCTTCCAACCGGTTCGCGGTCGGGTCTTCACCGGCCATGTCGTCGCCCAACTCGGCCGTGACCATCGCCTCGTACATCGCGGGCGTGGGTTTGGTGACGGTATCGCTGCGGAGGTCGATCATCGGGAGAGGGCGAACGGGGAATGGCGAATAGGGAACATCAGTGTCGGTCGTAGACTCCATCACGGCAAGCGATCGCTTAGCTTTACGCGCCGTCCAGCCGCCCCTACGATTCGCGATTCAGATTGCTGCCTCTTACCGTTCGCCGTTCGCCACGACATGCCGCCGCTTCGCATCCGCACCATCGATACGACGAGTGCCGAGGCCGAGCGGCTGTTCGAGGAACTGCGTCAGAAGCTCAGCCCGAAAGGAAACGTCGTTTCGGCCGCGGGCCGCGAACGCACGATCGAACTCTTCGGCGAACCTCTCAGTCCGCAGCAGGTCGTCGAACGCATCTGCGGCGATGTGCGAGAGCGCGGCTTGGCTGCCGTCCTCGAATACACGGTGAAGCTCGATCGCAAGCAGCTTTCGGCGGAAACGATTCGCGTCTCGGAAGAAGAGCTGGCGTCGGCGCACAAAGCCGCAGATCCCGATTATCTGGCGACCATCCGCCGCATTCGCGACAACATCATCGAGTTCCAGACCGCGATTCTGCACCACGACGTCAGCCTTGTGCGGCAATCGGACGGCGGTCGCGTCGAATTGCGTCAGCGGTACGTGCCGATGCGTCGCGTCGGTGTCTGCGTGCCGGGCGGGGCGGCGGCCTATCCATCGACGCTGTTAATGACCGCCGTTCCGGCGAAGACCGCAGGCGTTGCTGAGGTCGCGGTCGTCGCACCGCCCACGCCCTTCGGCGGTTACAACGTCGATCTGCTCGCCGCCTGTCGCGAGATCGGCGTGACCGAGGTCTACCGGATCGGCGGAGCGCAGGCGATCGCGTCGCTGGCCTACGGCGTCGAAGGCATCGCCCCTGTCGACATGATCGTCGGACCGGGCAACCTGTTCGTCGCGCTGGCGAAGCGCTACGTCTACGGCGACGTCGGCATCGACAGCATCGCCGGCCCGAGCGAAGTCATCGTTCTCGCCGACGAAACCGCCAACCCCGCCTTCGTCGCCAGCGATCTCATCTCGCAGGCCGAGCACAGCCCCGGTTCGGGTGTGCTCATCACCTGGCACCGACCGCTGATCGATGCCGTCAAAGCCGAACTGGAGTCGCAACTCGCGAAGCTCTCGCGTGGCGATCTCGCGCGGCAAAGCCTCGAAGACTACGGAGCCTTGATCGTCACGAGTGATGAACATGAAGCCGCCCGCCTGACCGATCGCCTCGCGACCGAGCATCTGCACATCTCGACCGCCGATCCCGAAGCGCTGCTCAAGCGCGTGAAGAACGCCGGCGCGATCTTCCTAGGCCACCACACGCCCGTCGCCCTTGGCGACTACGTCGCCGGTCCGTCGCACGTGCTGCCGACCGGCGGCACGGCCCGCTTCGCGAACGGCCTCTGCGCGAACGACTTCCTGAAGCGTTCGAGCGTGATCTCCTACGACGAAGCCGCCCTGCGGAGCGCTGCCGACGATGTACGGCGCATGGCCGATAAGGAAGGGTTAACGGCCCATCGGTCTAGCGTGGATGTGCGGTTGGACGAGGAGCGCGCCGATGACACCCCCCTCTCCCTCGGGAGAGGGGC
>JACCRE010000200.1 GCA_013813775.1 Planctomycetaceae bacterium | reverse complement strand
CGTCTGGGGTGCGCGAACTTTGCGGGTTCACGTTGCCTGGAACTTGGTGGGCCGCGCAGGCAGCGAAAAGTGCGCCGGCGTGAAGCCGGCGGCTCGTCATATTACTCCATGCCCGGGATGTCGAGTTTTTCCTCTTCCGCGATCTTGCGCAGCTTTCGCAGCGCTCGGGATTCAAGCTGTCGGATACGCTCTTTGGTCACTCCGAAGCGCGTGCCCACCTGTTCGAGGGTCAACGGCTCGTTGCCTTCGCCGAGTCCGTACCGGAACATCACGATGTCGCGCTCGCGCGGATCGAGCTGTTCCAGGACTTCCATCAGCATGCGGTTCTGCTGCCGGTTCGTCAGTTCCTCTTCGAACTGGCTGCCGCGGCCTTCCGTCGAATGCTGGAAGACCTCTTCCTTGCCGGTGCGGAAGCGATCAAGCCGCTTGTGCTCGGCCGGAATGCTGCGGGCGAAGTTCTTCATGATCGCCCACGTCGCATAGGTCGAGAACTTGTTGCCTTTCGTGTAGTCGAACTTTTCGATGGCCCGGATCAGCGACATGTTGCCGTCGCTGACCATCTCGAAGAAGTTGTTCGTCGGCTTGATGTACTTCTTGGCGATGGAAACGACGAGCCGCAGATTGCTCCGGATCAGGAAGTTCTTGATCTCGGTGGCCTCGCCGACGAGTCGCTCGAACGAGTCGAGATCGACCTGCTTGGGCCGCTTCGGGTCGATCTTCTTCTGAAGGTCGGCAGCCCGGTACTTCAGGTAGTTCATCTTGCGGAACCAGTACTGCTCCTGCTCGCGGGTGAGCAGCGGAATCGTGTACAGGCTCGCGAGGTACGGCGGCAATCCGGCCGGCGGACGCATGGTCGTCGACTTCCGATTGACCTCGGGCGGCTCGCCCAGGATCTTCTTCTCGGCTCCTCGCTTATGGAACTCGGGCGAGTCCATGAAATCGACGGGCTGTGCGAGCAGCTTCTCGGCCCGAACCTGGCCGACGATGCGATAAATGGTCGCGCCCGTCCGACCGAACTGCTTCGAGAGCCGTTCGATCGACACGCCGCGGCGGAACTTCTGGTAAATCTCTTGCTTCTGCTCCGTGGAGAGCGAAGCGGTGGCTGTGGGAAACACGGCTCGCTCCGGATGCTTGAGGTCGTGTTGCTGCAAGGTGTAACGAACCGTTTCGTGCGACCGCTCAAACTGCTCGGCCAGTAAACGGGCAACATCTGTGGGGCAAAGCCCATGCCGGACGAGCCGCCGGCCGCCTTCAACGATCTCGTCCCGCTCGCGATCCGTGAGCTGGCTGAACCGGCGACCCCGTTCGACTTCTTCGGTGTGATCGCGCAGAAACCGGCGCACCGAGGAGTCCAGAAAGCCGATCCTTGTGCGATTCCCGAAGCGGAATCGCCGGCTGATCAGGCCTTTTTCTCGCCAACGATCGACGGTTTTCGTCGAGACGTTGAAACGCTCGCTTACGTCGCGGAGGGTCCAGACCGGCTCCGGAATGTTCTCGGCATCGACGACGGCACTCGCCGAAACGTCTTCAATGAACAGCCGCAGATCGTGTAACGCGGCGTCGCCCGTCAGCATGACGTCCGACGGCGCGTCGCAGTTGTCTGCGGCGATTTGACGGCAAAGATCGCGGTAGGGATATTGCTCCGAGAGCTGAATATCTGCCGCGATTCGTTCGGCGCGGTCAAGCTGCCGCAGCCGATCGACTCGCGAGAGGTCGCGGATCGACCGCTGGGCAAGTTGCCGCATCGCAGGTGTTGCGTAACGCCCCATTTGATCCTTCTTTCCTCGACCGGCTGCCAGTCAAGCCTAGCATTGCCTTGGCCAATACCTTACTTACGCAGTCACAAGACACATGGTTTGCAGAATTCGTTCGCATGCGAACGGTTTTTTGAGCAGAGGTCGCAAAAGCCTGTCGTCACATGACTTCTGCGAGTTATCTGCCCACCGCCCCCTCGGAATCCGGCGGAATCGCTCCACGATAACGATATTATTACGTCCAAAACGCGCTTTTTTCGAGAAGGTAAAAAATGCCGATCGCCGTGATCGTTTGCGGAGTGCTTTTGGTTCTTTTGGGAATTGCAGGTTACAGTGTTTCGGACGCGAAGAACCCGGTAACGGCACTGATCCCCGCCGGGTGGGGAATCCTGCTGATCGTGCCCGGGATCATCGCTCAAGCGAAGCCGGGGCTGCGAAAGCATGGGATGCATGCCGCTGCCGGGCTCGCCCTTCTCGGCCTGCTGATGGCGGGTGGTCGGTTGGCTATGGTGCTGGCCGACGACAAACCCGACAGCACGCTCGGCGTGTTGAGCTTGGCTGGAATGGCCCTGATTTGCGGCGTCCTGCTCGCGTTATGCATCAAGAGCTTCGTCGACGCGCGACGGGCTCGATCTTCCTGACTGTTCGCAGATTCGTGGACACCATCCTGACCTGCCTGATGACCAGAGTCCACAGAAACCGCGGCGGTTCGCGTTCGATCAGCGTCAAACGTCCGGCGGCTTGCGAAGGAAACTCGTGGGGATCATTGCGGGGCTGGGCAGTGCTTCCACCGGAAGTGCCGACTGCCCGTCGAGTTCCGTGCGATCGGCCAGCAGGACGTTCACCGGAGTGAGTTTCCCGTTGCGGAGAACCGTCAGCCTGACCTGCTTGCCGATCGGCGTCAGGCTCACCAGGTTGATCAGGTGATTCTCGTCCTGAATCTCGATTCCGTTGAACTCGACGATCACGTCGTCGAGTTGGAGCGCGGCCCGGGCCGCCGGCGTCTTGTCGTAGACTTGCAGCACCCTTGCACCTCGTAGCCGGTCCAGATTGAACTTGCGGGCCGTCTCGGCGTTGAACTGCGGGTCGAGTTTCACGCCAAGATACGCGCGAGGCACCTTGCCGAACTTCACGAGCGCCTCGGCCACCCGGCGAGCGAGGTTGCTGGGCACGCTGAAGGCAATGCCTTCGTTGCCTCCGCTGTTGGATGCGATCGCGGTGTTGATGCCGACGACGCGGCCGTGCAGATCGACGAGCGGCCCGCCGGAGTTGCCCGGATTGATCGCCGCGTCGGTTTGAATGAAGTCCTGGTTGAGCATTTCGCCGGTGCCGCCCAGTTGCAGCGACCGCCGGCCTTTTGCGCTCACAATGCCGAGCGTGACCGACTGGCTCAACCCGAAAGGGCTGCCCAGAGCGAGCACGAGGTGGCCGATTTCGAGTCCGTCGCTGTCGGCCCAACGCGCCGCGACGGCGGAGACGTCCGGCAGTTTGCAGACCGCGACGTCGGTCGCTTTGTCCTGCCAGACCTGCAAGGGATTCAGGAATCGTCCGTCATCGAGCTGGATCGAAATGCCGCTCGTCTGTGTGCTGCCTTTGATAACGTGCCGGTTCGTGACGACGTAAAGCCCGTCGGCACCCGGCAAATTCACGATCACTCCCGAGCCGGTTTCTTCGACGGTGCCGCCGCGGGGCGAGGTATACCGGCTTTCAATATGAACGACGCTTGGCCGCATCAGCCTCGCCACCTTCGCCAACTCGTCGTTGCCGGTGACAAGTGCCAGGCCGGGCTGCTGGAGATCGGCGGAGAGCCGCACGGCCTCTTCCGAGCTCAGAGTGCGCGCTTCGACCTGCCGGAGGGAAGCAGCGTCGAGCAGCAATCCCACCGCGACGCCGGTCGCCAGCATCGTCGCAGCGAACAGCCATTCGCGTCGTCGCGGTCTCTTCTCGCAACCCGTCATCTTGCCTTCGCCTCCGAAGCTGCGCGTGTTGCGGACGCCAAGAGAAGCCCGCCTTGAACTCTTCCCCCTGACGGCCGACTCTCCAAAGAGATTCGGTCGCGAAGCATCAGATTTCCGCAACCGACGGGTTGGCCGTCGGCAGCGATTCGCCACCTCGGATTCCCTGCCCCAAGGGAACATCGCGCACAACCGGGCGAATCGGCGTGGCCGCAGGGGGTCTTGACCGCTCGCGAGGTTTCCTCTGTAATCCGCGGCCTTTCCGGGAATCGCTGCGGCGCCGAGTCCGCCGGGCCGATTGTCCGAACTCTTACGGCCACGAGCGCGGGCGTGACGACTTTCGACCGCTACCTGCTGAGCCGGTTTCTATACACGTTCGTGATTCTGTTCATCACGTTCTTCGGGCTTTACGTCGTCATCGACGGGTTCACGAACGTCGACGAGTTTCAGAACGGGACCGACGAAGTCCTCGTCGTCTTGAAACGCATGGGGGCATATTACGCCTATCAGTCGAGCCTGCTGCTTAACCTGATGGGGCCGACCGTCGCCGTGTCTTCGGTCATGGTCGTCGCCGCGCTGCTCGTCAAGAACAGCGAATATCAACCCGTTCTGGCGGCTGGAGTGCCGCTCGCCCGGCTGGCATTGCCCTTCGTCGTCGGGCTGCTGCTCGTGACGGGGGCGGTCGTCGCGAACCAGGAGTTCGTGATCCCGAAGATCGGACACAAGCTTCAGGGGCCGCGTTCCGACAAGGTCGCAGTGTTTTCGGAAATCACGCCGCAGCACGACTATTCTACGGGAGTGATGATTTCGCGAGGGTCGCTCGACACGAAGCATGAGCGAGTCGTCAACGCCGAGTTTCTGCTGCCCGTTCCGGACCTGGTAAGCGCGTTGACGACGGTCTACGCCGAATCGGCGCGATACGTGCGAAAAACGAGCACAAACCCGGCCGGCTGGGTGCTCACCGAGACGACGCCCGCTCACTATCGCGAAATTCCGCTGACGAAGCTGGGCACCCGGTTCGTGAGGCCGGTCGCCGGCACCGACGAAGTCTTCATCCAGAGCGACATCAGTTTCGACCTCGTGGTCGACAACAGCCGCAGCGCGACGTGGCAGGCCACTCCGGAAATCGTGCGTCGGATTCGCAACCCCGCTCTCAGCCGCAACGTCGCGCGAGAACAGACTTTTCTGTTACACGGCCGACTCGTGCAGCCACTTCTGAACCTGTTCGCGGGACTGGCGTGCATTCCGCTGGTGATCCGTCGCGAAAGCCGCAGCCTCGTCGGAAGCATCGCGATGGCCTGCGGCGTGCAAGGCGTGCTGCTGGGAGCGTTACACGGCTCGGCGGCGTTGGGCAAAGCCGGCTTCGTGCCGGCGGACGTCGCGTCGTGGATCCCCGTGATCCTCTGCGGAACTCTCGCCGCCTGGTCGACCGGCTATGCTCAGACATAACGCCAAAGGTGAGAGGTGACAGGCCAGAGACGGGCACACGCTCTCTGGCCTCTCACCTCTGGCCGCTGGCCTCATCCACCGTCACTTCCACCCACACGTGCGGGTGATCGGATACCCCTTTCGGCACGATGGCGGCATCGATCACACGGAAGCCGCGGGCGATGATGTGATCGACGCGGTCGCGTTCCCAATCGGAACCGGAGCCCACGGCAACCGCATCGATGACACCCGGGTCGGCCAGCAACGTGGCGATCGCGGGATGATCGACCGTGCAGTTCAGGTCGCCTATCAGCAGGGCCGGCGCCTTGAGGGAGCGAAATAGCTCGCAGACGTGTGTTAGTTGCCGATCACGATCGAGATCGGTGTCGATATGAGCCGCGACGACCGTGACGGTGGCGTCTCCGACCTTCAACGTCGTCAGGATCGCGTTGCGGAAGCCCTTCTCCTGCGTTCCAGGCAGGTCGATGCGAGCGACGCTACGAAGCGGTCGTCGCGTGAGCAGGCCGTTGCCGAAGTCGTCGTGCCACCAGCGGCGTTCGGTCGGAACGAAGAACGACGCTGCGCCGAGCCTCGTTCCAAGATCCTCGGCTTGATCTGTGATGAAGCCGCCGTGAACTTCGTTCAAGCCGACGAGGTCGAGTTTTGAGTTCCGCAGCACGTCGGCCGTCGCGTCGAGATCGGCGAGCCAGCCTCCGCCGCGCCCTCCGTGGATATTGAACGTGCCGACCCGCAGCGCCGTTGAACGGGCGACGGACTCGACGCTGCCCCGCATTTCCAAAGGTCGCGTCGCGTCGGCTGGAGTCCGGACGGACCCGTGCCAGGCGACGGCGCCGCCGAGGGCGACCAATGTCGTCCATTGGCCGATCGAACGCCGCCAGCGTGCCGGCAGCGAAGCCGTTCGAGGACGTGACGGGGCGGCGGCAAGCGGCATAGAACGCGCAGTCGGGGCTTTGACGCAACGGGCGACGCCGGGGCTTGTAGTTCACGGTCAAACAGACGGTCAACCGAAGGACCGGGAAGCCTGACGGCCCGCGAACGCGCCGCCGCCATGGAAGCGGCCCCAATGAGGACTTCGCCGGCCGTTTGAAAGGTTCTTGCCGCCGCCCCGGTCCGGTGATAGTTTTGATCATATGGAATTTGAGCTGGTCGGCGAGTTGTCCGGTGTTGAGACGATCGCCGTCAACCTCTCCGTCCGTGAGCGTGCCGACCTAAAGGCGCGGTATGGCGGCCGGCGCTGGCGGAAGCTCAAGGGATTCGGCAGGGTTCGCTTGCCGAGCGGTCGCATCCGTCAAGCTGAAATCCACTGGTACGAAGCGCTGGCGTGGGCAAGAGGAAATTGAAGATCAAGCGGCTTCTGGACTAGGCTCTGTCGGAAAACTCTGATGGGCTGCGACGACGGAGGTTCGGTCGTCGGCAAGAAGCGAGGAGGAGGCGATGTGAACATCGGCGACGACGAGCGACGCGGCGGACGGCCGAACCTCCGCCGTCCCTCCGGGT
>JACCRE010000190.1 GCA_013813775.1 Planctomycetaceae bacterium | reverse complement strand
GGGGGACGGAGCGGCGGCGGCATCCTTCATTCAGGCCGCCGCCAAAGCCAGTTTGCTTACTGAAGACAATTTAAGACATAAGCGAAGCGACAAAACTCCCCTCCAGCCCCTCTTTTCAGAGGAGAGGCGAGTGAGTCAGAACAACTTCGATGTTTGATGTGCTCATGCTCGCCTCCCTCACCACGCTTCGCATTCCCGTTGAGCTTTCGCAAGCACCTCGGAAAGGTGCCGGATCGTTGTGAGGGCGGCGGAGACGTCCTCGGCCACCGGGTTCAGATGATTCTCTTCAATATTGCGACTGTTCGCGTCGTTCCAGTGCTCGCGCGTCTCGCCCCAGGCGGCAATCAGCACGTCGGTCTGATCGCGCAGTCTAGCGGCTCCGGAGGTCAAGTCGGCGATCCGCATGATATTTCCTCACGACGCGCGGGCTGGCGTCCGCGGCTAAACGTTGTTATTCCGTGCCGCTACGGTGTTCGACGTAGCTTTCGAGCGATGCCTGCGTGCGCTCGAGCAGGCCGATCGTGCGGGGGACGCCTCCTTCGAGGCTGTGACGCAATCTTCCAATGCGTCCACGATATTCATCGACCTCCTGATGCACCTTGATGGCCCAGCGTCGAATCTGGTCGGGCTTCGCCAGCGCGGCTTCAAGGCGTTTCTTGGCCGCCCGATGAGCCTGTTCCTCTTCGAGACATGTGGGCCGATCGCCGGCGACCGTGCGGAGCATGCAGTTCTCCCACGCCGTTCGCGTGCGGGCGACTTCGTCGTACTGCCTGCGGATCTGTTGTCGCCAGTACGCCGGCTGCTCGTGATCGAGCCAGTGGAGCGCGCGTTGAATCTGCTGATCGAGCGCCAGCAACACCGAAGTCGCTTCGTCGTCGAACTGGCGCAGCGCGGTGGTGAAGCGGGCGACGGCCTCGAGCGAGGCGACATGGGCCGAGTCCGACATCGTCATCTCTGCTGCAAGTATTCGTCGATGCGCTCCGCCTTACGCAGCAGGAACGGAATGTATTCGTTGTTGGTTTCGATGAAGCGGGCCATGACTTGCAGGTTCCGCGAGAACTCTTCCGCGAACCGTCGGTTCTCTTGATCGCGCCACGTCGCGCTGAGCCCGTCGAGTTGCCCGCCGAGGGCGGACAGTTGATCGGTCAAGCCGGAGTTGAACTTTTTGAGCGTCTGAGCGAAGCGCCGGAGTTCTTCCGGGCTGACGATCGCTTGCGCCATGATGATCCTCCCCTGCCGAGGTGTCTTGTCGCTCCAACAAGTGTCGCATAGCGCGCCTCTGAGGGCGAGGGGGTGGTTGCGAGAGAAAAGGGGGGGGGGCGGAAGGAATGGGAAAGCGAGAGCCAACGAGTCGCCATCTTTACGATGTCTTCACAACCGACGAGGGCGAGCCTTTATCCTGCCGGTTAGACTTTCGCCTCGCCGTGGCGGCCGATCCACGACCGTCCGTCCCACTCACGAGGTGAATCGAAGTGTCCGGGAAATCAAACGTGCGGCGGATCGTCGCGGGAATCATGACCATCATGGTTCTCAGCGACGGCGTCGCCTTCGGCTGGAGCGAAATCGGGCATCGCGCCATGGCATCGCTCGCCTACGCCTTGCTCGACCCTCAGACGCGGTCGGTGACGGCCGATCTGCTGCGACAGCATCCGCGGTTCGCCGACGATTTCGCAGCGATGATGCCGGAAGAAATGCGCTCCGCCGACCGGGCCGTTCAGGACGAATGGATCTTTCAGCAGGCGGCTGTCTGGCCCGACATCGCCCGACGACTTCCTGGAAACGAGGATGAAGGGCCGCAGGCGGAATTCAGCCGGCCGACGTGGCACTACATCAATCAGCCGCTGTACCTGACGGACTCTGACAGGACTTCGCTCGAGAATCACCTGCCCGCCAACCTGTCGCGCGACGTTCCGGCCGACGCCGCGGCCCTGCGAGAGATGAACGTCGTGCAGGCGATCCGGCATTGCGAGACCGTCGTCGGCGATCCGTCACGTGCCGACGCCGAACGGGCGGTGCATCTCGCCTGGCTGTTTCATCTGGTGGGAGACGTGCATCAGCCGATGCACTCGACGGCGCTGTTCAGCGTCGATCGATTTCCGGAAGGGGATAAAGGCGGGAACCTCATCAGGACTCGCCAAAACGACAATCTGCACGCCGTGTGGGATCGGTTCCCCGGTGGCGAAGGCGAGCGTCGAGTCGGCACGTTCGCCGATTTCGCGGCGGCTCGGGGCATGGCAACGGGCTTGCTTGCCGGTCTGCCGAACGAAGAAGCGAACGACGATCGCGACGGCGACGTCGAAACGTGGCTCTCCGAAAGTCGCGAACTCGCCGAGAACGCGGCCTACACGTCCGAGGTGCTGGCGTTCGTCCGCTCGCTTCCGCCGGCGCCGGGCGAAGCGACGCCGCGGCTGGTCCTGTCGGAGGAGTACCTTGAGTACGGCCGAAAGGCCTCGGCTCGCCGACTGAATGCTGCCGGCGCCAGGCTTGCGAAGCTGCTCGGGCGGCTGTGAAACGCCCGCGAATCGACGCGAAAGGATTGGACTGAAGGGGCCAACGAATCAGCCGAATGGAATCGAATGAAGTGAAGAGTGATGAAGAACTCTTCCACTCGGTCTTCATTCACAACAACTTCCGGGACGGAAGCCCATTCTTGGCATTCGCACTGATTCGATGGATTCGTTGGCCTTTCCTCATTCCGCGTCGATCCGCATGATTCGCGGGCCTCTTTTTAACGTCCCCTCGGACACGGCAGAGACCTATCGCTCATTCCCCCAGCGATTCGGCGACGTCGGCGCGATAAGCACGCAAACCGGGCAGCAAACCCGCGATCAGGGCGAGCACGATCAGCGCAGGGATCAGCCAGAGTTCCTGCGGGTCGAACGCGAACGGATCGATCAGTAATTCGGTCCTTGAACTGATGAGCGGTGCCATGGCGACGATGAGCAGATGTCCGACAAGTGCTCCCAGTAGGCCGCCGCCGAGACACAGCAACAGCGATTCCGCCAGTATCACGCCGAACACGGTTTCGCGCCGGGCACCCAGAGCGCGCATGATCGCGATCTCTCGCAGCCGCTCGGACATCGAGTTGTAGATGCTCACGAAGATGCTCACTCCCGAGACGACGAGGATCACGGCCGTGAGGGCGAGCAACGCATTGCGAATGTTGCCCACGAACTGCTGCTGCAACCGCGCCATCGGCTTGATCGGGTTCACCGCCTGCACCGGCGAATATCCGCGGCGAAGATTCTCCTGGAACATGACTCCGGCGGTCGGCAGATCTTTCGGCATGCGCACGAGAATCGCCGTGACTTCTTTCATCACGTCCGGCACGTCGTGCGAATGCCCATGATGGGCGTGGTCGTGTCCATGGTCGTGGGCCGCTTCGGCCTCGACGCCGTAGCGTTTCAACTCGGCTTCGAGTTCGGCACCGGAAACGGCGTTCAGTCCATTGAAGTCGCGCCAGGAGTTGATCGCTTCATTAGCGGGCTTCTCGTGCCCCGAGACGAGGTAGAAGCCTTCGAGGTTCACGAACGCCGTGCGATCGTCAGGGGTGCCGGTCTTCGCCAGAACGCCGGTCACGGTGAACTCTTCGTCGTGAACGTGCCCGGTGTCGGCCCCGCCATGCACGAGCTTGAACTTCGAGCCGACGTTCCAGCCGTTCTTGCGGGCGACCTCGCTGCCGAGGATCGCGTGGAAGGGGCTGCTCATCTGCTTGCCCGGGGCGACGAGCGAGTAGGGCGTGTTCAGGTCGCTGCCCCACAGGAAGTATTGCTCCGTGGTGCCGACGATCGGAAACGCCCCTTGCTCGGTGAAGTCGCCGAACGCGAGCGGCACCGCGTCCTCGACCATCGGATGGTCTTTGAGTTCCAGATAATAGAGGTACGGCAGATTCTGAATCGGCGGTTCAATGCGATAGACCGTGCTCAGCACGAGCTGCATGTCGCTGCCTTTGGGGCCGACGATGAAGTCGTAGCTCACGCTGCGCCGGTTGAACGCCTCGTTGACGACCCCCGCGATCAGCAGCACCGCGACGATCAGCATCACGCCCAGCGCGACCGACAACGCCGTCAGCGACGAGGCCAGTGCCCGCTGCCGCAAGCTCTTGAGGGCGATGGTGAAGAGGTTCATAGGGGATTGGTGTGTGATCGGCTGGTGACGGAGTGTTCTGACGGCTCATCCCGTCAACACGGCCTACGTATCCTCCCCTCTCCGGGGAGAGGGGCCGGGGGGTGAGGGAAGGGCTTACGCTTTGCTCGTGCTTCTTTTCATGCTGTTCAATACGCTTCAAGAATCACGGTCTCGGCTTGCGGTATGCTTCCGCCGCCTCGTCCCCTCACCCCTGCCCCTCTCCCGAGGGAGAGGGATTCCATGGTTGCCCCGTGACCCACACAACCGCCACCTCTTCTAACTCATCGCGAGTTGCCCGCTCGCGGCACGATTGAACGCCGCGAGCTGCTCGACGCGTCTGAACTGTGCGGCCACCTGCGGCGAGTGCGTCACCATCAGCAGCGAGACGTTCCGCTCGCGGCACGTCTCGCCAACCATGTCGAGCACGTTCTGCTGATTCGCCGCGTCGACGTTCGCGGTCGGCTCGTCGGCGAGCATCAGGCTCGGCCTGTTCGCGAGCGCCCGCGCGACAGCCACACGCTGACGTTCGCCCACCGAAAGCTGTGCGGGACGGTTGTGAAGTCGATGCGACAGCCCGACCCGTTCGAGCAGCTCCTTCGCCCGCTTCCGATCCGGCTTCGCTCCGCCGAAGCTCATGCCGAGCAAGACGTTCTCGAGGGCCGTGAAGGCCGGCAGCAAATTGAACGTCTGAAAGACGAAACCGATGCGTTCGGCGCGAAAGCGATCACGGGCGGCCTCACGAAGCGACGTGACGTCGGTGCCGTCGATGAGCACGCGGCCGGTGTCGGGAGTCCGCAGGCCGGCGATCACGTTGAGGAGCGTCGTTTTTCCACCGCCGCTCGAACCCAGCAGCGCGACTTGCTCCCCACGCCCGAGTTCAAACCGCTCGACGTCGAGGACCGGAATCCGGCCGCCATCCGGCTGACGGTACGATTTCGTGAGATTCTCAATCAGCAACGACATGCAGTGTCCAAACGGGAACGTCGCAGCAGGATGAAACTCGCTTACCGCTGCCTACGTTACCTTCTCGGACCGCGTTGGGCGATTCTGCGAGGCGTCGAGAAACAGTTCCTGAAGGTGAGCGACATCACATAGGGAGAAAAAGCGAACCGCAAAGAGCACGAAGATCGCGAAGAGATCACAAAGCCGTGCATTCTCTTCCTTGAGATCTTCTTCGTGCTCTTGGTGCTCTTCGTGGTTGAAATCGACCCCCGCGAACAAAGCTGTGGTCGTCAACGCCTCATTCCCGCCAGCCTTGCTCGCCGATGAGCTTGACGAAACGGCAGCCGCACAGGCTGCGGCGTTTCGGGCCAGCGGGGGTCTTCTCGAGGACGACCAGCTCCTGCTGTTCGATCGGGCCGACGGGAATGACGAGCCGGCCTTCCTCCTTCAACTGCTCGTAGAGCGCAGGCGGCACGTCGGGAGCGCCGGCCGTCACGAGTATGCCGTCGAACGGAGCGTCAGCGGGTGAGCCGAGCGTCCCGTCGCCGGCACGATAACCGATGTTGTTGCAGCCGATCTCCGACAGCACACGCTTCGCGTCGTCCTGCAATTCGGGCAGCCGTTCGATCGTGACGACATGCTCGCAAAGCCGGCAAAGCACCGCCGCCTGATACCCGCTGCCGGTGCCGATCTCCAGCACCGTCTCGTCGCCCCGCAGATCGAGAGCCTCAGACATCAACGCCACGATGTACGGCTGACTGATCGTCTGCCCGCCGGCGATGGGCAGCGCGACGTCGTCCCAGGCATACTCCGCCGATGCACTCGGCACGAATCGCGACCGATCGACCGACGCGATCACGCTCAGCACGCGTTCATCGGCGATCCCGCGGCGGCGGAGAGCTTCGACGAGGTCGTTCGAGTCGGACATATGTGCGTAGACACTATCGCCACAGCGGTCGCATCGGAATCCATCGGTTCCCCAGTCAACGGGACTCTGACGCGTGCCGCGTCCGCCCTGCATGGGTTCGAGAGCTGGGGTAGCGGACGTCGATCGGCCTTGTCTGCTGGATGACGCGAACGTGTGTTCGGACATGTTCCTTCTGAAAGGCGGGCCGATGACAGGGCGAATGGGTTCTGAGCGGCGAGGCTTCACCCTCATCGAACTCCTCGTCGTGATCGCGATCATCGCCGTGCTGATCGCGCTGTTGCTTCCCGCCGTGCAAAGCGCACGCGAAGCGGCGCGGCGGACGCAGTGCAAGAACCATCTCAAGCAGTTCGGGCTGGCGCTGCATAATTACGAGTCGACGCACATGGTCTTTCCGCCGGGATTCATCTCGGACGACTCCAAGCTCGAAGCGTATTCGACGGCGCATGTGATGCTGATGCCGTATTTCGAGCAGGAGAACCTCCGAAATCTCTGGGATCCGAACCGGCCCTTCCAGGCGCAGGCTCCCGGAGTGCTGGCGACGGTGGTCCCGATGTTTTTGTGCCCGTCCAACGCCAAAGAAGGGGCACGCACCTGGCCCGAACTCGCCGCCTTCGGACTGCCCACCGTCTACGGCACGACCGACTACATCTATTCCAAAGGGGCCACCGACGGCTGGTGCCTGGCCCCCGCGAAGCCGCCGGGGAATCTGCAAGGTTCCTTCTGGGTGAAGGAAGGCATTCGCTTCGGTCGCGTCACCGACGGCACCAGCAACAGCTTCTGCATGGGCGAAGGGGCGGGCGGGGATCGCTGGCTGCTCTGTCGCGGTGCGGGCTGCACCGCGGTGTATTCGGGGCCTCTGGGGCAACAGCCGGCGAGCGGCCTGTGGGGAGTGAGCGGCGTAGGCTCGGCGGGTTTTTCGGGCGCGGGGGTCGTCATCGCGGGCCTGTGGGGCTGCACGATCGAGCGACCGAACAAATGGCCCGTCACCGACAGTTGGATCGACGTGGGGAATGCAAGCGACTGCCGCCCGAGCACCCAAGGCGGCACGCACAGCACCGCGAACTTCCGCAGCGATCACACGGGCGGAGTGCATTTCCTCCTGATCGACGGCAGCGTGCGCTTCGTCTCCGAGAACATCGACCTGTTCCTGTATCGAGACCTCTCGACAATCGCCGGCGGCGAAGCGGTCGCGATGCCGTAGCGAGTAGGGTGGGCTGTGCCCACCGCCGAATGCCGCGCAACATCGCCCATGCGTGCAAAACTCTCATTGGTGGGCACAGCCCGCCCTACTTGACTCTTCGGCGATACCGCGACGACGCAGGCCTTCGATCAGAGTGGCGGAATCGGACATGGCGACGTGCACGCTATTCCACGGAAGCTGCGACGGCTACCGGTTGAATCCCCACACGTCAGGACAGCCGCGGCGGCGTATGTCTCACATGCCGTTCTATCGCCAACTTGCAACCGCCAAGGCTTCCCTGCGTTCGCCCGGTTGACGCCGGTCGTACTTCGGTCCGGCCTTGGCCACCCGCCGGTGCATCGATTCTCGCCGGGAATGAGGGAACCCGCAGGCCGGCTCGCGCATTCTAGAGAGAAACCCACCTCGTCGTGGAGATGATTGTGGCGACCGCAGCCATCGGCTTGGAACTTCGAGACGTGGAACGAAGCGACGCGGCAAGCGAATACGAGCTGATCGAGCAGGCGAAGTCCGATCCGAAGGCGCTTGGCCTTCTGTACCGGCGACATCAGCCGCGCATTTCGGCCTACGTCGCCCGTCGCGTCGGAAACTCGCACGAGGCGGAGGACATCGTCGCCGAAGTCTTTCTCGCGATGGTGCGTCACTTGCCCCGTTATCGATTTTCCAACGCCCCGTTGAAAGCCTGGCTCTATCGCGTCGCCACGAACGAGATCAATCGGCGGCTACGGAAGCGCCGCTGCCGAATCCTGCTCGGAATCGAGAAGGCGGCCGACGGTGCCTCCGCGTCGAGCGACGAAGCGGAATCCGCGTCGAGCGATGAAGCGGAAGAGGTGCGACTTGCACTCTCGCGGCTTCCGACCCGGTTCCAAAGCGTGCTGACGCTCCATTACCTCGAACAGTTGTCGGTCGAGGAAGTCGCCTTGGTGCTGGGATGCGCCGAAGGCACGGTGAAATCACGCATGTCTCGGGGTCGCGAAATGATGCGCGACCAAGTCGAACGGATTCGGTCTTAACGGCCTGCGATCCACGAGATCGCACCCATCCTTCGGAGGTTCTTATGTCTTCAGACTCCCTGGACCGCGTTTTCGAGCCGCTGAGGTCGCGTGGTGCGTCTCTCGCCGGCTCCTTCCCCGATGAGTTGGAGGATCGATTGATGCGCGAACAGGCACGATTGACGAACGGCAGCAGCCGGGCCGTCCGCCGCAGGCTGGGCATCGCCCTGGCCCTCTTCGGCGTCCTCGCGGCCGGTGCCGCGAGTTACGCCGCGACCGACGGCTGGGCCGTCGCTCCGCGGGTCTTCTGGTTCTCCATCGATGAAAATGGCGATGCCGTTCTCCACGAGAAGGTGGTTCCCCCTCCCCCCGACGAAAACAGCAAGCTCGTACTCGGCATCGATCCCGAAACCGGCAAGACGTTCGGCGCGTGGGTTCCATTGAATCCCGACGGAGCTGACACGAGCGTCGAAGGCGGCGACCCGGCAGCCGAATTCGAGGTCGGTTCGACCGACGCGCTCGACGGCGAGGACGTGAAGCCCTTTACCTACTGAATAGTCGAGTAGGGTGGGCCTCGGCCCACCCTCGAATGTTGTTCGACGTAGCGACGCAGAGGAACGCTCGGTGGGCCGAGGCCCACCCTACGACGGTCACTGCCGAGAAAAAAACACCCCGGCCGCTCAAGCGGCCGGGGGGGCGGGGGCCGGGAACGCTTCTGATTGCACGATCCGCCTCGGAGAGGCGGGCCACTCTCAACCCGAAACCGCGGCGGCGAGGCCATCGAGGAAGCCCTTGAGCTGGCGGCTGCGAACGGGGTGTTGCAGCTTGCGGACGGCCTTGGCTTCGATCTGGCGGACGCGTTCGCGCGTCACCTTGAAGATGCGGCCGACCTCTTCGAGCGTGTAGGTGTAGCCGTCGCCCAGGCCGTAACGCAGCTTGATGATCTCGCGCTCGCGGTAGGTGAGGGTCTTCAGCACGCCGTCGATCTTGTCCTTCAGCATCTCCTGCGT
>JACCRE010000188.1 GCA_013813775.1 Planctomycetaceae bacterium | reverse complement strand
TGAACTGCCCCGTCGCCGGGTCGTACCACCGCGCCCGGTAGTAGTACATCCCAGCGTCAGGATCCCACTCCCGGCCGGTGTAGGCGAAGTGCGGCTTGTGCGTGCTGCTGCTCTGGCTCGCGATGTTCCCGAAGCTGTCGTACTTCAGGTGGTCCGCGACGGTGGTCGTGTCGGTCGCCGCGTCGTAGTCGGCCCAGTCCCGGACCGTCCCCTGGTGGTCGGCCAGCGCCCAGAGCAGCCCGTCCTCCGCGCTCTGGTCGGCGAAGACATGGTCGACCTCTGGCCCGTGCAGGTAGCGGTTCGTGACCGCCCCGTTGCGGTCCGTCCGCAGCGCGGTCGGGTGGCACGCCCAGACCGAAGGGATGGGCGTGGCGAGCGCGCAGGGATCGTCGCATATGGTTCGCCACGCCCTTCCTGATCGTCAGGGCGTGCCACCCGCCCGTTGTGGTGGCCGAAGCTCATAGGCAGCCTTAAAGTCGCTGGCACTGGCGGCACGCCAGCAACGTTCGGCGACAAGCGCTACTTCATCGATGGCGATAGAATACAGCGATGGACACCGTCTAGATCGAAACGTCGATCGTCAGCCACGCCACCGCTCGGCCAAGTTCGGATATTCAAATCTCCGCGATGCAACACCAGGCCCGTGAGTGGTGGTCTGCCGAACGGAATCGCTTCGAGCTGGTCACATCACAACTGGTCATCGACGAAGCATCCGCGGGCGACGCCGAGGCTGCGACCGAGCGGTTGAAACTGCTTCAGAGCCTGCCGACCGTGCCGATCGACGACGCTGTGCGAAACTTGGCTCGTGAGATTCTGTCGGAGTCTATCATGCCGCAGAAAGCGGCGGCTGATGCACTGCATGTTGCCGCCGCCGCTGTAGCCGGAATACAATACTTGTTGACTCTCAACTGCAAGCACATTGCGAATGCCCGTGAATTGTCGCGTATCTATCGCCTTCTTGAAAAAGCGAGGATTCGGGCAACTTTTGATCTGCACGCCCGCCGAGTTCCTCAGAGGAGATGACGGCAATGCCAGCCAATCCCATTCTTGAAGAACTCCACTCGATTCGCGAACGACTGCTGGCCGACGCCGGCGGAACTCTGGACGCGCTGGTTGACCGCCTGCAAGCGGAGGAGCGGCGATCGGAGCGTCGCCGCTACGAGACTCCGAAACCGTACGAGGCACCGCAGCGGTGAAGTCGGCCGGTTCGCCAGTTGAGAATCGGTCGTCCCCTCCCGGTGATCGATAATGCCAGTCACTCGGCCCCGAACGCCGTCCCGTCCAGTTCCCATTTCGGATCGATTTCAACGCCCAGCCATGCCAGCGCCGTCGGCACGGCATCGACGATGTAGGTCTGAGGGTCACCGTTCGCCTTCTTAACGCCCGGCCCGCTGGCGAGCAGGAACACGCGGCGGATTTCGTCGATCTTGTGGCCGTCGCTGTGGCGCAGGCCCTGACCGCCGTGGTCGGTCGTCGCGACGACGAGCCATTCTTCGTCGGCGGCGTGCGGACGAGCGGCGATCGCCTGCAACAACGCGCCGAGGTGCCGATCCACGGTTTCGATTGCGGCGACGTACTCCGGGACGGTGGGATGAAATCCCTTCGCGTGCCCGGTCTCATCGACCTGCCCGAAGTAGACGCACACGACGTCGGCGTCCTCCGACTTCAAGAACTCCGCGGCCTGTTGAGCGAGCTTCTCGTCGGCGGCGACATAGGCTTCTGCGCCTTTGAGTTCTTCGGTCGGACATTCGTTGACCGTCGCCTGCGACACGATCTTGTCGGCGATCGGTTTCCAGTCGCAGAAAGCCGCCGTGATCGCATCGGGCCGCTTCTGCCGCAACAGCGAGAAGAAGTGTGGGTAGCGATCATAGTTCGAGCCTTCGAACTCGTTGTCCTTCACGCCGTGCTTATCGGCCCAGACTCCCGTGTAGATGCTCGACCAGCCGGGGCCGCTGACGGTCTCGTTGCCGCACTCGCGGGGACCGAGGATCGATGTGTTCGTCGAGTACGCGCCCTCCTTGATGAGACGATCGAGGTTCGGCGTGTCGGCCTTCGCGATCGCGTCGGGACGGCAACCGTCGATGCCGATGAACAGCACCTTTCGCTCGCCGGCGAGCGTGATCCTGGAAAGAAGAAGGACCATCAGCAGCGCGATGATGCGGTGGATCATCCGACGAACCCTTGGGAAGACTTCAGAGGGGACAATTCAGCAGTCTGACGCCCTGCCCACTCGAAGGCGAGTGACTCATCGATCGGTCTGGACCCGTCGGGAGTGACTGTTCTACAACGCCCTGCCCGCCGGGTCGCCGGCGGCTCTCTCCGCTTCTCATCCAATCGTCGCAAATGGCTCGCCGTTCAAAGGTTGAGGCAGGTTCACTCAGCCGCGTCCTGCCGTACGTCTGGCCGCATCGCAAGCCGGTGCTGCTGTCGTTCGTGTTCGCGGTGCTGGTGGCCGTGCTGTGGGGCCTCAACCTCAGCATCGCGTTCCCCGTGGTGAAGGTGCTGCTCGAAGGGCAGTCGCTGCCGCAGTACGTCGCCTCGGAAACGCAAAAGGCCGAAGCCGAACGTGCCTACAAGTCGGAACGGCTTGCGAGAATCGAAGCCCGCATCGCCGCGCTGACGGCGAATCGCGATGTCGCCAGCCGGTCGGAACTCGTCACGCTCTACAAAGACCAGGCGAGCGCGCAGGCCCGCATCACCGAAGCCAGCCGCACGCTCTTCGCGATGTCGCTGGTTCGCTCTTACGCGTTGCCGTGGCTGCCGGAAGACAAGTTCGATCTCCTCGCCCTGATTCTCGGCGTGTTGCTTGGCGCGACGGCGCTCAAGGGCGTGTTCATCTTCATTCAAGACGTGCTCGTCGGATCGGTGATCGAACGCACGGTCATGGACCTGCGCAAGACGGCGTTCCGCAAGACGCTCGCGCTCGACTACCAGACCGTCGCGATGGACGGCACGCCCGAGCTCATGTCGCGGTTCACGAACGACATGAACATGCTGGCCTACGGCCTGCAACTGCTGGGCGGCAAGGTCGTTCGCGAGCCTCTGAAGGCGATCACCTGCCTCGTCGGCGCGCTCATCGTGTCGTGGCAGCTCACGCTGCTGTCGCTCGTGTTCGCCCCGATCGCGGGCGTGATCTTCTATCGCATCGGCAAGAAGCTGAAGGCCGCCAGCCACCGCAGCATGGAAAGCATGTCGCGGATCTACAAGACGCTCGAAGAGACCTTCGACGCGATCAAGGTCGTGCTGGCCTTCAACGCCGCCCCACGTCACCGTCGCCGCTTCCACGCCGAGAACAAAGAGTACTACCGCAAGGCGATGAGGATCGTGCGGATCGACGCGCTCACCAGCCCGGCGACCGAAGTGCTGGGCATCCTCGCGGCGTTCGGGGCGTTGCTGCCTGGTGCATATCTCGTGCTGCGGGGCAGCGATTCGATCTGGGGCATCAAGCTGTCGAACGGAAACCTCGACATCGCCGAACTCACGATGCTCTATGTGTTCCTCGCCGGCATCATCGACCCGCTGCGCAAGCTGTCGAGCGTGTACGGCAAGGTCAAGCGCTCGACGGCGGCGGCCGATCGCATCTTCTCGTTGATCGATCGCAAACCGCTCGTGCGGGAAGTCGCGTCGCCTGCGTTGATGCCGCGCCATTCCAAGAGCATCGAGTTCCGCCGCATCGAATTCCATTACGCGGTCCCCGGACAGGACGCCTTCGACACCGCTCATCGTCAGCGCGTGCTCGACGATCTCGACTGGACGGTCAAAGCCGGCGAAGTCGTCGCCGTCGTCGGCGAGAACGGCTCCGGCAAGAGCACGCTCGTCAATCTGCTGCCCCGTTTCTACGACCCGACGCACGGTGCCGTATTGATCGACGGCGTCGATCTCCGCGACGTGTCGCTGCGGGATCTGCGCGGCCAGATCGGCGTCGTCACGCAGGAAACGATGCTGTTCGACGACACGATCTACGAAAACATTCGCTACGGAAAGCCCGGTGCATCGCCGGCTGAAGTCGAAGCGGCCGCGAAACAGGCCCGCGTGCTCGACTTCGTCGCCGAGATGACCGACGGCCTTCAAACCCGCGTCGGCGAAAAGGGTCGGCGGCTTTCAGGAGGCCAACGGCAGCGAGTCGCGCTTGCCCGTGCGATTCTACGCGATCCGGCGATCTTCATTCTCGACGAAGCGACGAGTGCGATCGATGCCACGAGCGAGCGGTTGATCCACGAGGCGATGCGGGAGTTCTGCCGCGGGCGAACGGTCTTCCTGATCACGCACGCCGTCACGAAGACGCTGCTCGAGTTCGTGACGCAGGTCGCCGTGATGGATCACGGACGCCTCGTCGCCTACGGTCCGCACGACGCCGTCTACGAGACTTGCCCGGCGTATCGCAAGCTCTACCGCTCGCAGATCGACGGCCGCACGGCACCCCGCCGCGACGCCGGCTGGGACGACGACGGCGGCCCGCACGTCGACGATCTCGCTCCCCGCAAGTCGGAAGCGGCGTGAGAGCGGGCGGTGTTCCGAAGGCCTCCAGGATCGTTCAAGGCCTATTTGAGGCGCGAAATCCGGAATCTCCGACGGGCGCGCGAATGGATGCGAATGGTTCAAGCTGATCGAGCCAACATATGAATCGAATGAAGACGAATCGGAAGGATATGGAAAGAAGTTCTCGCTTTGGACCGTCGGTCTTCCATTCGTCCTGATTCGAGTCATTCGTTGGATTTTCGTTCGTGTCCATTCGCGTAATTCGTGGGCCGATTTCTTTATGACATCGTATCGGGCCTCGCTTCTTTAGAGTTCGTGCGGCCCGATGGCGATGTGGCCGTCTCGATGCTTTCCCACGCGATGCGACACGGTTTATGCTGCGTGGCCCCGCTTCAGGCCCCGCCCATAGAACTTATGTCGTATCTGTTCAATCTCGCTGACCGGCTCGCTCGCGGGCTGGAAGCCCTTGCAGAAGACCGGAAGGAGCGGCATCGGGCCTTTCTGCGTTCGATGCGCATGCCGGACGGCGGTTTTCGTGGTCGTGAAGGGGATTCCGACCTCTATTACACCGGCTTCGCCGTGCGAGGCCTGGCGGTGCTGGGCGGACTAAGCGACGAAGACGCGGAACGGACGGCGTCGTTCCTGCGCGAGCACGATCCGCGTTGCCTGCACGTCATCGACCTGCTGAGCTGGCTCTACTCGGCGCTCGTCGTCCAGGCGACGAACGGCACCGATCTGCTCGAGCATCTGCCGCCCGATTGGACGGACGAAGCGAGCCGCAAGTTCGAGGCGCTGCGTCGACCGGACGGCGGTTACGCCAAGTCGGAGGAGGGTTCGCTCGGCAGCACCTATCATTCGTTTCTTGTATCGCTCGTCTACGAGATGCTGGGTCGTGAGATTCCTCAGCCGAACCGTCTCATTCAGTTCCTTTACGATCAGCAGCGCGACGACGGCGGCTTCGTCGAGATCGCGCCGATGAAGCGCAGCGGCACGAACCCCTCGGCGGCTGCGTCGGCGCTACTGAGAACGCTTGATGCGCTCGACGTGGAGCTTCGCGGCGACGTCGGCGCGTTTCTCGCCACCGTCTGGACGAACGAGGGCGGATTCGCCGCGAATACGAGGATTCCGTTCGCCGACGGCCTGTCGACGTTCACCGCGCTGCTGACGGCGACCGACCTGCGTCAGGCAAAGAGTCTTCGACCTGCGGTCATCGAGCATTTCATCACGACGGAACTCGAATTTCCGACCGGCGGCTTTCGAGGAGCGGCGTGGGACGATCAGGCCGACGTCGAGTACACGTTTTACGGCTTAGGCGTCCTGGGGCTGGTCGGATCGCTGCCTGAGGGCACTTATGAAATAGATCCCGCTGATGCTGCTCCCGAATCCGATCCCCCTCTCCCTCGGGAGAGGGGACAGGGGTGAGGGGACGCCCTGCCGCGTCGCTCTGTCTTTCATAACGCCCGCCGTTGTGGAGAGAACGGGACGCAAGCGGCGAAGGCCGTTCAACCCTATCCCCTCACCCTCGGCCCCTCTCCCCAAGGAGAGGGGAGGTGGGTTCGGGCCTGTGGCGAGCCTTCGATCAATCATCGCGGTCGAAGCGGCGGTCTCGCCGGTCGCGATCGCCGCGTGCATTCCCGTCGCGGCCATTCACCATCTCGAACGCGGTCTTGAAGCGATCGTTGTCGTGACGGCGGAACCGGTCGAGCCAGTAGCCGACGGAGTCCCGATCGTTCGGCATTCCGAGTGCCGCCAACGTCGATGCGATCCATTGCGGCGGCGAGGCTCCGGCGCGGTTGTACCATTCGGGCGCGGCGAGCACCGAAGCGTAGACTTCGTTGAGCGGCATGCCTTTGTTGAGATCCGTGAGCCATTTGTTCAATTCACCGGGCGCGATCTCACGGCCGAAGTAGGTTTGATACCAACCCGCGATGAGTTCCGGCGTGGAATTGCCTCCCGCACGCGGACCATAGCCGACCGATTGCTGTTGCCCCCGAACCGGACGGTCGTCGGCGAGGTACTGCGGAATCACGTACCGCGATCCCTGAAGCCGACCGGAGACGGAACCGGGGATCGGCACGATGCCGTCGAGCGGCGAACCGACGCCGCGGTAAACCGGGTGGCCGTGATACGAGTCATTATGCTGGTGACCTGCGTGGCCGGCGTCGAAGTGGCCGCCTACCGGAGGACGCAGCCCGGTGACGTGTCCCCCGCCGATCACGCCTTGCGCCGTCAAGAATTCTCGACCGAACGTCAGTCGGTCGGAGCCGCGCGAGGCGTCTCGCCACTGCGCCAATTCCAGCGGAGTCAGCCGCACTCCCGTCACGTCGGCGACCGCACGCAGCCAGTTGTCGAAGTTCGCGCCCGACTGCTTGTAGAACTCGTCGCCGCCCAACATTTGCACGAGCACCTTGTCCAGCGTCCCGGTGTCGCGGTGCAGATAGATCTCCCAGTTGTGCCGCTCGATCGCGGCCATCGGCCGATTCAGGAAGGCGTGATACCACTGCGCGATCTGGGCGATCTCGGGATCACGTATCGGGGCCGTATCCACTTCCGGCGCGGCGATATTCGGAACCCGCGGGCGAACCTCGTAGCTCCGACCGCCGAGGTAATAGGGCAGCTCTTCCTCGTAATTGCGATATGACCCCGAGCCTGCCTGCGAAGGCGACGGACCCAACGCATTCTCGCCTCGGAACGTCGGCCGTTCGCCGGGCGACGGCGGAATGAGCAACGGTCCCTGTGAGCCTCGCTGCTGTGCAAAGGCGGCGTTCCCGGCGGCGGTGGCGAGCGACAAAGCGGCGATGGAGAGAATGCGATGCATGGGATGCACCTTCATGGTTTGCGTGAGACAGACCATCAGCATCAAATCCCGTTCCAAATGGCGGCTCTCAGTTCCATTATCGACAGATCCTCCGTTCGCCATGGTTTCGCTCGCCGCTTCTCCCTGAACCGGATGCAGCTTCCCTCAGATTCCCAGTTCGCCGAATCAATCTGATACACAGTGTCGCGAACGAAGAGCGTCGGACGATCGGGCGGCGGTCTCTCCGATTGCCGTGCGACCATGATCGGGCTTGGAACCGACAACGCGGGAACACGCGCACAAAAACAGCCGGATGATCCGCGGATCATCCGGCTGTGAAGCATTGGTGAGATTGACTGGCTTCAAACCGTCGCGAGCGAACGGCCGCGACGTTTACGTTCGGTTTCCGAAAGGAACATCTTCCGCAGGCGGATGACCTTCGGCGTGACTTCGACAAGCTCGTCGTCCTCGATGTATTCGAGGGCCGATTCGAGGGTCATGTCTCTCGGCGGCTTGAGGATGATGTTTTCGTCGCTGCCGCTGGCCCGCATGTTCGTGAGCTTCTTCTCGCGAATCGGGTTCACGACGAGGTCGTTGTCGCGGCTGTTCTCGCCGACGATCATGCCCTCGTACACCTCTTGGCCCGGCCGGACGAACAGTTCCGAACGCTCTTGCAGCTTGCCCATCGCGAAGGCGACGGCCTTGCCGCGATCCTGCGAGACGAGCACGCCGTTCTTACGGTGCGGAACTTCGCCCTCGACGGGTTTGTAGGCGTCGAAGCGGTGGTGGATGATCGCCTCGCCGCGCGTCGCGTTGAGCAATCGCGTGCGGATGCCGATCAGACCGCGGGCCGGAATCGAGAACTCGAGGTGCGTCATGCCGCCGACGCCGGCCGTCATGTCGAGCACCTGCCCGCGGCGAGCGCCGACGAGTTCCATCACCGGGCCCACGCTCTCGGCGGGAACATCGACGGTGAGCTGCTCGAACGGCTCGTGCTTCCTGCCGTCGATCGTCTTGTAGATGACCTCCGGCTTGCCGACCGAAAGCTCGTAGCCCTCGCGACGCATCGTTTCGATCAGGATCGCGAGGTGCAGCACGCCGCGTCCCGAGACCTGGAAGCTGTCCTTGTCGCCCGTCTCTTCGACCCGCAGGGCGACGTTGCTTTCGAGTTCGCGCATCAGCCGGTCGCGCAGGTTGCGGCTGGTGACGTACTTGCCGTCCTGGCCGGCGAACGGCGAGCTGTTGATCGTGAACAGCATCGACAGCGTCGGTTCGTCCACGGCGAAGCGCGGCAGAGCGGTCGGGCGTTCCCGGTCGGCGACGGTGTCGCCGATTTCCGGGTCGGGCAGTCCCGTCACGGCGACGATGTCGCCTGCCGAAGCCTCGGCGACGGCGGTCCGGCCGAGCTTGTCGAACATTTCGAGGTTCGTGACGTCCCCCGGGCTGAGCGTGCCGTCGTCGCGGATCAGAAAGACCTTCTGGCCCTTCCTGATCTTGCCCGAGACGATGCGGCCCGTCGCGATGCGTCCGACGAACTCCGACCAGGTCAGCGTCGTGACGGCCAACTGCAAAGGACCGTCGGGATCGACTTCCGGCGCGGGCACGCGTTCCAGCACGACGTCGAGCACAGGGGCGATCGTGCCGCTGCGATCGGCGGGATCGTGGCTGGCGTAGCCCTCGCGACCGCTGGCGAACAGGTATGGGAAGTCGAGCGTTTCGTCGTTCGCGCCGAGTTCCATGAACAGCTCGAAGACCTCGTCGAGCACGGCGGCGGGGCGGGCGTCGGGCCGGTCGATCTTGTTGACGACAACGATCGGCTTCAGGCCGACCTCGAGAGCCTTCTGCACGACGAACCTAGTTTGCGGTCGCGGACCTTCGAAGGCGTCGACGAGCACGATCGCTCCGTCGGCCATCCGCAGCACGCGCTCGACCTCGCCGCCGAAGTCGGCGTGGCCCGGCGTGTCGATGATGTTGATGCGCACGCCCTTGTAGTTGAGCGCGATGTTCTTCGCGAGGATCGTGATCCCGCGCTCGCGTTCGAGGTCGTTGCTGTCGAGAATGCAGGTCTGTTCGAGCTGCGAATCGCGGAATTGCCCGCTCTGACGCAGCAGGGCGTCGACCAGGGTCGTCTTTCCATGGTCGACGTGGGCGATGATGGCGATGTTGCGGACGTCGTCGCGGCGCATGGCAGGGAGGCCGTAAGCCCTCGGGGTCTAGTCCGGGGGCGAGGAACGGTTCGTTGGGGGGAGCGGGACTCGTCGGTCCCGCTGGCGGCTTGCCGTTTCGCGGCTGGATTGTGAGCGCTGCGAAACCTCAAGCGGGAAAGAAGTGTGGCATTCTAGGGCGCAACCCTCCCTTGTGGGAAGATCAAGCGGTGCGTCTCTGATGAAGATTATGCGATGAAACGCGGCTACAATCGCGAAATCCATCGGAGATTCCTGATGCCACGGCTCGTTTGGACCCTCGCCAGCCTCATGTCGATCTCCTTCCTGACAGGCACTGCCGTCGCCGACGATCTGCCGACGGACGCGTACACCCGTATCAACGGCTTCGCCCATCAGAGCCGCAGTGCGACGATCGCCAGGCACGGCATCGTCGCCACCAGCCATCCGCTGGCTTCGCAGACGGGACTCGATGTGCTCATGGCCGGGGGAAACGCCGCCGACGCCGCGATCGCCGCCAATGCGATGCTCGGTGTCGTCGAGCCGATGAGCTGCGGCATCGGCGGAGACCTGTTCGTGCTCTACTGGGACGCCAAGACCGCCCGGCTGTACGGGTTGAATGCCAGCGGACGCAGTCCAAAGCGGTTGACGCGGCAGGTGTTCGCCGATCGAGGTCTCGACGAAATTCCGCTCGACGGTTCGTTGTCCTGGTCGGTGCCCGGCTGCGTCGATGGCTGGGAAACGCTGCGGGATCGCTTCGGCACGAAATCGCTGTCGGAACTGCTGCAACCCTCGATCGACGCCGCCACCGAGGGTGCGCCAGTCACGCAGGTGATCGCCGGCTACTGGAAAGGGGCCGAAGCCGCCCTGAAGACGCACGAGTCATCGGCAGCGACCTTTCTGCTCGACGGCAGGGCGCCGCGCGAGGGTGAACTGTTCCGCAATCCCGATCTCGCGGCGACCTACCGACGCATCGCCGAGCAAGGCGTCGCCGATTTCTACAAGAGAGAAACGGCCGGCAAGCTCGTCGCTTTCAGCGACGCCGAAGGCGGTTTCTTCTCGAAAGAGGATCTCGCGGAACACCGCTCGGAATGGGTCGAACCGATCTCGACGAACTACCGCGGTTACGACGTGTGGGAGTTGCCGCCGAACGGTCAGGGCATCGCGGCGCTGCAGATGCTCAACATTCTCGAAGCGTACGACCTGAAGTCTCTCGGACGCCACAACCCGCAGTTCTGGCATCTGCTCGTCGAGGCGAAGAAGCTCGCCTTCGCCGACCGGGCGAGGTTCTACGCCGACCCAGCGTTCGGCGACATCCCGCTGAAGTGGCTGATCTCGAAGGAGTACGCGGAGCAGAGACGATCGCTGATCTCCGCCGATCATGCGGCCGTCGGAGTCGCCGCCGGTGACCCGCGGTTGTCGATGGGCGACACAATCTATCTCTCGGTGGTGGACAAAGACCGCAATTGTTGCTCCCTGATTCAGAGCAACTTCCACGGCTTCGGCTCGAAGCTCGTGCCGGAGGGCCTAGGCTTCGCGATGCAGAATCGAGGAGCGTTGTTCGCCCTCGACGGCGAGCATCCGAACCGGCTGGAGCCGGCCAAGCGGCCCTTCCACACGATCATCCCGGCGATGGTCACGAAGGCGGGCCGACCGTGGTTCTGCTTTGGCGTGATGGGCGGCGACATGCAGCCGCAGGGCCACGTGCAGGTGCTCGTCAACCTGGTCGACTTCGGCATGAACGTGCAGCACGCCGGCGACGCCGCCCGCTTCGAGCACACCGGCTCGGCGTCACCGACGGGTCGCCCCGAAGCTGCAAGCGGCGGCACGATCGAGCTCGAACACGGCGTGCCCGAATCAGTGGCGGAGGCCCTGCGACGGAAAGGCCACACCGTCACCCGAGCCTTCAACGGCGGCGGCTACCAAGGCATCCTCATCGACGAGGCCAACGGCACGCTGCACGGTGCGACCGAGGCGCGGAAGGACGGAGTGGCGGCGGGGTATTGATCCGGGGCGACAGGACGGCAATAGAACCTTTTGCCCGAGGAGTCAAGGAGCTGTTCTTGCCGTTAAGTTCTTCCTTGATAGCACTTTCGTCGAATGACCATTGGCATGGCAATGGCCGTTTGACTGCCCATAGGGTGTGACGTGCTCGGAGTCAATTCCACAGCGCACTCTATGAACGAACGAATCTGAAGCATCGTCCCAATTTGTTGATGTGACGACCGATGTTCTGAAGAACGACCAAGCTTAACAGCCTTCGGAGGTGTTGGCCTGCAGCGCCTGGTTCGGCGCGACATCGTTGGCCGTTTCGATGTTTATACGTGCGATCTTCAGCCCGATGACCGCGGTCCAGGCATAATACACGCCGAGAGTGAATCGCTGGATCAGTCCGATCGCCGACTCCAGCAGCCGGTCCAGGGGAGAGATTCCGAAATAGACTGCACCAAGTAGCAGAAGGCTCGCCAGCGCGAGGCGGAGCTATTGTCAGAACTCGTGTTCTGGAGAGTTGAAGGAAAGGCGGCGTATCCTGCCGGGAATTGGCTGTGTTTCCCTTCCCCAGCGGCCCGACGAGGGCACGAGGATACGCCATGCACGAGAGTA
>JACCRE010000060.1 GCA_013813775.1 Planctomycetaceae bacterium | reverse complement strand
CCGCCCGCACGACCGAGACGCTGTGGGAACTCTGCGGCCGCGTGCTCGACCTGTTCCCCGAACACGAATGCCGCAGCTACCTCCGGCACTGCGGCTACCGCTACACGTAAGGGTGGGACGCACTAGGTCCGAACCCGGACGCTGTGAACCCGACCTTCCGACGAAGCGACTGCCATGCAGACCATGACGAAGGATGAAGTATCTGAGCCGCGCCCGTTAGGAAGCGACTCGAATCGGTAGGGTGACTTCGACCGCTCCCTTACGGTCGCGGCTCTGTGCGACTCGCCGTCGTATCCCGGTCACTCGTGACCGTTGCCCTTCGAATGACCGTTGCCGTTCTTTCGTGCGGCGGTCGGCACAAACGACAGGTTTTCGTCTCCCAGCACGGCTGCAAGATCGCGGCGGAGGTTCGCCGAGCAGGAAACTCTCAGCCGTTGCGGCGGTGAGAGCTGATAACGCAGTCGCGTTTCGGGAGTCTTCGGGTCGGCGGAATCGACGACGACCATCACGTCGGTCTCGCCCGGATAGCGATCGAGGATCTCGCGAACTCGCACGAGTTCCGATTCGGCGTGCAGGCCGCGCTGGAAACGAATCGCAAGCTGCTTCGTGAACTCCTTGTCGGCGTCGTCGAGCGTCATCAGCTTGTTGACGACGACGTTCGGCTCGCGACCACGGCGGTCGACTTTGCCCCGCAGGTAAAGGATCGCCTCCGGAACGATGAGTTCCCCCTGCCGCGAGAATTCCTCGGGCCACATGATGCACCGCACGATGCCGGTCTCATCTTCGAAGTCGAAGTTGACGTAGCGGGTGTGTCCATTGCGGCTAGGCTTCTTCGTCTGCGCCTTTTTGATCGCCCCGACCATCCCGCCGAGCATCACTTCGTCGCCTTCCTCGCTGTCGGCGAGTTGGGCGTGGGTGTGAGTGGTGTAGCGGGTGATTCGTTCGCCGGCCTCGGAGATGGGGTGGCTCGTCAGAAAGAAGCCGAAGACTTCCTTCTCGAAAGCGAGTTTCTGATTCTTCGGCCAGTCGGGCATGTCGGGAAAGGAGGGCGTGAAGGCGGGTTCGTCGGCCTCGGCGGGTTCGTCGCCGCCGAAGAGGTTCTTCTGCCCGCTTGCCTTGTCTCGCATTCGCGAGGTCGCTGCCTGCGTCGCCCGATCGACGGCGTCGAAATGCTGGGCGCGATTCGGACCGAAGCCGTCGAGCGCGCCGGCCTTGATCAGGATTTCGAGCATGCCCTTGGTGAGGACTTTGGGATCGACGCGCTCGGTGAGGTCGAACAGATCCTTGAACTTGCCGTTCTGAACGCGTTCTTCGACGAGCGCGCCCATCGCAGCTTCGCCGACGCCCTTAATCGCACCGAGTCCAAAGCTGATCTCCTCGCCGACGACGCTGAACTCGACGTCGCTCGCGTTCACGTCGGGAGGCATGACATTGATACCCATGCGGCGAGCGTCTTCGGTGTGCTCGCTGATCCGCTCGCTGCTCTCCATGCCGCAGGAGAGCAACGCCGCCATGAACTCCTGTGGGTAATGCGCCTTCAGGTAGGCCGTCTGATAGGCGATCGCTCCGTAGGCGACGCTGTGGCTTTTGTTGAAGCCGTAGCCGGCGAACTTCTCAATCAATCCGAAGAGCTCGTGGGCGACCTTCTCGTCGAGACCGCGCGAGAGTGCGCCGGCGATGTATTCCTCTCGGAAGTCGGCGATCGTCTTCAGCTTCTTCTTGCTGATCGCTTTGATGCAGCGATACGCCGCCGAGAGCTCGATGCCGCCAACGCGGTTCAGAATCCGCATCACCTGTTCCTGGTACACCATCACGCCGTAGGTGTCTCGCAGCACCTCGTCGACGAGCGGGTGCACCTGGGCCGCCGGCTGGCGGCCATGCTTCACGTTCACATAATCCATCACCATGCCGCCTTCGAGCGGCCCCGGCCGGTAAAGAGCGCTGGTGGCGACGATGTCGTCGAAGCGGTCGGGCTTCATCTTCGTCAGCAGGTCGCGCATGCCGCCCGACTCAAGCTGGGAGATGCCTTTCGTCTCGCCGCGCTGCAGCAGTTCGAACGTCTCGCGGTCGTCGAGCGGCAACTGGTTCGGCACGATCTTGATGCCGCGGTGCTTCTCGACGTTCTTGACGGCCTTGTCGAGGATCGACAGGTTCCGCAGGCCGAGGAAGTCCATCTTCAGCAGGCCGGCCTGCTCGACCGTGGGACCGTCCCACTGGGTGACGTAGTCTTCCTTGCCGGTGATGACTTGTAGCGGCAACAGATCGACGAGCGGCTGATCGGCAACCACGACGCCGGCGGCATGCGTGCCAGCGCTGCGTGCCAGTCCTTCAAGTCGGTACGCGATGTCGATCAGCTCACGAACCTGCGGATCGCCGTCGTAGGCGTTCTTCAGATCGGGAGTTTCCTCGACGGCTTCCTTCAATTTGATCCCGAGCGTGTCGGGGATCATCTTCGCGATCTCATTGACGCGCGGCAGCGGCACTCCCAATGCGCGACCGACGTCGCGCACGACGGCTTTCGCCTTGAGCGTGCCGTAGGTGCCGATCTGGGCGACGCAGTCGGCGCCGTACTTCTGCTTGGTGTAGTCGATGACGAGTTGCCGACGGTCGCGGCAGAAGTCGATGTCGATATCCGGCGGCTCTTTGCGACTCTTATCGAGAAACCGCTCGAAGAGCAGGTCGTACTTCAGCGGACAGACATCGGAAATCCCCAGCAGATATGAAACGATCGCTCCGCACGCCGATCCGCGAGCGGTGCTGGGAATGCCGTTGTCGCGCGCGAAGCGGACGAAATCCCACACGATCAGGAAATAGCTCGCATAGCCCATTTCCTCGATCACGCCGAGTTCCAGCGCGAGCCGGTCGCGGTGGGCGACGGTCAGGTTGTCGCCGTAGCGCCACGCGAGACCCTTCTCGCACAATTCGCGCAGGTATTGTACGTCGGTCTGCGCACCGGGCGGGCGAAAGACCGGGTAGTACCGCTTGCCGTCGAACTGAATGTCGCAACGGTCGGCGATCTCCTGGCTGCGGGCGACAGCGTCAGCATGGGCCGGGAACGCGGCGTACATCTCTTCGGCGTTGCGGACGAAGAACTCCTTCGTCTCCATCCGCATGCGGTTCGTATCCGAACGCAAGGCATGCGTGTTGACGCACAAGAGCACGTCGTGCGCATCGGCGTCGGCACCGCATAGATAATGAGCGTCGTTCGTCGCGACGAGCGGGAGACCGAGCCGATTCGCCAGATCGATCGTGCCGTCGGCACATTGTCGCTGGATCTCGAGGCCGCTGTTCTGGATTTCGAGGTAAAACCGATCTCCGAACAGCTTCGCGTACCAGCCGCAGAGATCGACCGCCTCGCTGTTGCGCTCGCCCAGCAGCAGTTGTGACAACTCGCCGGCGACGCAGCCCGACAGGCAGATCAAGCCCTCGTTGAATTCTTCAAGCAGGGTCTTATCGATCCGGGGCTTGTAATAGAAGCCTTCGAGAAAGGCACGCGACGACAGCCGCACGAGATTCTGAAAGCCCTTCGCGTTCATCGCGAGCAAAGTAAGGTGATGGCTCGCCTCCTTCATGCGGCTCGCACCGCGATCGAAGCGGCTCTTCGGCGCGATGTAGGCCTCCATGCCCAACACAGGATTCACATCGTTCGCCCGACACTCAGCATAAAACTCGCGTGCTCCGTAGAGATTGCCGTGATCGGTGATCGCGACGGCGTTCATTCCCGCAGCCTTCGTCGATTTGACGAGGTCGGGAATCCGCGTCATCCCGTCGAGCAGGCTGTAGTGCGTGTGGCAGTGAAGGTGAGCGAAAGGGCGAGAGGCGGGCATCGTGCTCCGGCGATCGAAAGTCGAGTGAGAAGACGTCGCGAGAGCGACGCCCATCACATTCTACGAAGAGAACACGATGTCTCAAACCGGCAGGCGGCCAGTCGCCACGAATGGCCGGAAAGAACGCATCAGGCCGCCGTTTTCTCGCCGTTTCTCTCAGCAGCCGAGACTCCGCGGCAGTGCCGCAGTACGATGTTCGCCACCGCAGCCGCCGCGTCAGGTCTCGCGAGACGACGCATCGCCGCAGACATTACGCCGCGACGGTCTTCAGCACGAACAAGCGGTTGCAGGGCGAGCTCAAGATCGTACGCGGCTCCGGAGCCTTCCGTCACGACCCGCGACGCATCCGCACAAGCGAAGTGCTCAGCATTCTTTTGCTGATGGTTCTTCGTTGACTGCGGGTAGGGGATCAGGATCGCCGGCAAGCCACAACAGGCGAGTTCGGCCAGGGTCGTCGCGCCGGCCCGACTGATGACGATCTGTGCATCGCGGTACCGAGCGGGTAAATCATCATAGTAGGCAGCAACTTCCGCAGTCATGCCCAGTTGTCGATAACCGGCACGTATCCGCGCGGCATCTCGTTCGCCGGTCTGATGCACGATCCGCCAGCCTGAGAGTTGAGCGCCAAGCCGACCTATTGTCGATAACACCATTGAGTTGACGCCCGCCGCGCCTTGGCTGCCGCCGAGAATAAGCAACGTCTGTCGGTTCGGGGTATCAGAGCAAGTGGAGCGCGGGGAACCTTCCGTGGTCTGTAAAACCGAAGCGCGAACCGGATTGCCCGTGACGATTGTCGTCCCACAGGTTCGTAGCGAACCTCGCGTCTCCGCAAAACTCACGCAGATTTCATCGGCGAGCCGAGAGAGGAACGACGTCGCTCGTCCCGGAACAATGTTCTGTTCAAGCAGCACCAACGGCACCCCGTGCCACGAAGCAGCGATGCCGACGGGCACGCTCGTAAAACCACCCAGACCGACGATGACATCGGGTCGAAGCGAACGCACGAGCCGCGACGCCGCGTGATAGCTCAAGGCGAGGCGTGCGGAGAACCGAGGGAGGAGATGAAGTCGCCTCGGCAGCGGTTCCATGGGCAACGCAACGCTGCCGAAGGTGCTGCCCTTCAAGACGTGGCCGTCGATGCTTCGGTGCGACGAGGCGAAGACGATCTCGCAATCGGGGGCGCGGCGCGTCAACTCCTCAGCGACGGCGATGCCAGGAAAGAGATGTCCGCCGCTCCCACCGCCGGCGAACAGGATGCGCGGTCGAACGTTCAAAGCGTCTCCGTTTCCGCCGCTCGGGACATGCTGAGAATCACTCCGATCGCCGCGAGGCTCACGACAAGATTGCTGCCGCCGTAACTGATTAGCGGCAGCGCGATGCCTTTCGGAGGCAGGAGGGCCGTGACGACGGCCATATTTACGACGGCTTGGCCGACAAGTTGAAAGAGCAAGGTGATGCCGCTCAAGAATGCAAACGACGACTGCTCGATGTCTTTCAACACTCGCAGGCCCAGCACGAACACTCCGACCCACGACGCCACCAATCCCAAGGTGCCGATCAGGCCGAGTTCTTCACCGACCACGGCGAACACGAAATCGGTGCTGGCTTCTGGCAGGAAGCTCAGCTTTTGCCAACCCTGGCCGAGACCGGTGCCGTGTAGACCGCCCGAACCGAGGGTGATCAACGCTTGTCGGACTTGATACGGCGCGGCTGCCGGATCGGTCCATACGGCAACGAAGCCGGTCAGTCGCCGTAGCTGGTAGGGCTGAACAAGAACAATCGCCAACAGAGCTGGAACGGCGATCCCCGCGACCAAGACAAAGTTCCTGAGCGGCCAGCCCGCGAGAAACAAAAGCAGTGCTGCTCCGCTTGCGAGAAACAGCGTCGTACCGAGATCCGGCTCCAGCAGGACAAGCGGCAGCACGATTCCCGCCGGCCAGAGGATCGGGGCGGTCCCCTGAATCCATTCGCCGAGCCGGTCACGTCGAGCGACGATCAACTTGCACAGCATGAGCGGGAGCGTCAACTTCGCGATCTCGGTGGGCTGGATGGAGAACGAGCCGAAGCGGAGCCAGCGTCTGGCACCGTTGACGGTCGTCCCGAGGCCCGGCACAAGAACCGCAACGAGCAAGAGGATCGTTCCGGCAAACAGCCACGGTGCGGCTCGTCGCCAAAAGTGCGGAGGCATCACCGCGGCCGCAATCGCGGCTACCAAGCCGACGCCGAGATACATCGCATGGTGCCCGAGGTGAATCTCATCCTTCTCAGTCGGTCGGCTCGTCATGCTGGCGCTGTGAGCCATCACCGCGCCTATTGCGACGAGTACCGTTGCGACGCATACGAAGAGTTGCGCGTCGCGCGACATTAATTGGCCCACAGACTGGCAATGGCGAGAAAGGCACATCCGACGCCTGCCATCCAGAAGCGCTGCACAATCCGCGGCTCATGGTGCCCCGCCAGCACAAAGTGATTGTGAAGTGGACTGCACCTGATGAGCCGCGTGCCGGTCGCCTTGAACCAGCCGACCTGCGCCATCACCGACAGGGCTTCCACGGCGTAGACGCCGCAGGCAATCACGAGCAGCAATTCCTGCCGAGCCACAAGTCCCGCAACCCCCAGCAACGCGCCGATCGGCAGCGAACCGGTGTCACCCATAAACACTTTCGCGGGATAGCGATTGAACTTGAGAAAGCCGATAAGTGCTCCGGTTAGCGAACTCAGCACGATGGCCAGTTCGCCCGCCGGGGCCGTATATGGCATTCCTGCCCAAAGAGCAAGTACCGGATGCGCCGCGAAGCCGCAGACGAGCGTCATCACTGACGAAGCGATGACCCCACAGCCGCCGGCCAGGCCGTCGAGTCCGTCCGTGAGATTCACCGCATTGGATCCTGCAACCAGCACGAAGCTTGCCCAGACCGGCAACATCGCGCCCGCGATCAACAACGGTTCGGTGAATGGGATGTCGAACTTGAGATCGCCTGAAGGGATCACCGAATGCAGCAGCATTCCGCAGTAAGTCGCAGCCACGATCTGAGCGATCACTTTCTGACCGACAGTCAGGCCTCGCCTGCGTGTCGTCGCCTTGATCCAGTCGTCGACCGCGCCAATCGAACCGAAGGCGACGACCGCCACCAAAGCGACCCAGACCGCCGGTTTCGTCAGATCGCAGAACGCTACCGTCGAGCCAACGACGACGGCGATGAGCAGGGCACCGCCCATCGTCGGCGTCGAAGCCTTGCCGGAGTGCAGGCTGTTGAGTGATTCCGAAGCGCTGTCGATTCGCTCGCGAAATCGCTGTCGAAGGAAACGAATCGCGATGGGACCGAGGCACAGGGTCGCGAACAGCGCACAGAGCATCGCTACGGCGGAGCGCCCAATCAGAACGACGCTCGTACCGCGATCGGTGCTCGTGATCGACGAGACCGCGTCGGCAGCCAGAGCGTCGAGGATCCAGACGAGCATAGGAGGCGTGGCCGCGTGTCAGTCGCTAGCTATAAGACGCTGGCCTGTAACACGTCCGTCGCTTCGACATCAAGGGGAATCATCGCGGGAGATGCCCTCAAACACGGAAGCAACGAGGCCGTCGAGCGATTTCGGAAGCGAGGAGCCTCAAGCGGCGGCTCGGCGAGCGCCGGTCGCTCCCCTGGCGGTCATCGCCAATTCGTCGATGAGCATTTCCAGGCGCAGCGGGCGCGACGCCTTTACCCACACGACGTCACCTTCGCGGAGCGATGACGTGAGCCATACGGCGGCAGCCTGCCGGTCGGAAAAGACAGCCGCGCGGCGGGCATCGACGCCTTCACGCCGTACTCCATCCGCGACATGCCTCGCGTGGTTTCCGATGGCGACGATCAAGTCGATCCCGCGCAATGCGGCTGTGCGGCCCAGTTCAATGTGCGCATTCGCAGTGCCGCCACCAAGTCCGTACATGTCGCCGCACACGAGGACTCGCCGCCCTTTCGTCGGCCATTCCGCCAGCGTGTCGATCGCGGCACGCATGGAATCGGGATTGGCGTTGTACGTATCGTCGATCACCGTCCACGGGCTCGTGATCGCAATGCGGCACCGTCCCGCGATCGGCTCGAATGTTTTCAGCCCCTCAGAGATTTGTGCGTCGGTGCGGCCGAGCCTGCGAGCCACGACGACCGCCATGCCCGCCGGCGTTGCGAAATGCCGCCCGTTGGCCTTCACCTCGAACGGAACCTCGTCGACCGTGAACGCGAGCTTGCCCGGTGTGAAACCGCTGGCTCGCACATGGCATGTGTTATCGCCTCCAGTGCCAATAAAAGCGACGTTTGCTCTCGAATTCACTGCCAACGTCCTCGCTTTCGTTTGATCGCCGGGCAAGAGGGCGAGTCCGCTCGGCGGAAGCGACTCGACGAGCTCCCCCTTCGCTTGGACGATCGCTTCTTCGCTGCCGAAAGTCTCGACGTGCGCGACGCCCAGCCAGGTGATGATGCCGATTTCCGGCCGCGCGATGCGGCAGAGCGCCGCGATGTCGCCGACGCGATCGGCCCCCATCTCGACGACGGCAAAACGGTGTCGGCGGGACCCGTCGAGTAGCGTCAGCGGAACGCCAAGCAAGTTGTTGTAGTTTCTCTGGCTGTGAACCGCGACCGGCTGGCCGCCTAGAGCCGCGAAAACGAGCTCCCGCGTCGTCGTCTTTCCGACGCTGCCCGTCACGCCGATCACGAATGCGTCGAGCAGCGAGCGATACCAGGTTGCGAATCTGCCCAAGGCCTCGACGCAATTCTCGACTGAGACCGTCGGTCCCGCAGCTTTCGAAAGCGGTTTCTCCACGACCGCAGCGATGGCACCACGCCCAAACGCCTCCTCGACGAAGTCGTGCCCGTCGAAACGTGGGCCGCGAATTGCCCAGAAGACGTGACCGGGCATGATCCGACGAGAATCGATGCTGACGCCGTCGAACAGACGAAGCCGCTGTGCCCCTTCGGAAAGTATTCCGCCCGTCGCCGCCGCCAGATCGTCGAGGCTCACCCGCTCCATACGGACGACGATGCCTCGTGGCTAGGCGGCGATTTTTTCGGAACGAGCAACACCAGCTCGACCGCGGAGCGCTCGTGCCGCGACCGCGCGATCGTCGAACAGCACACTGTGATCAGCGAACTCCTGTGTCGTCTCGTGTCCTTTACCTGCGATCAACACGAGGTCGCCCGGTTCCGCCACCGATACGGCGAGAGCGATCGCCCTCGCCCGGTCGGGTTCGAGATACGCTTCACAACGATCGAGGTCGAAGCCTGCGGCGATCTCGTCGATGATGCGGTTTGGATCTTCGCCGCGAGGATTATCGCTCGTCACGATCGCGATGTCCGCCGCCGAAGCGGCTGTTCCCAGCAGCGGCCGCTTCGAACGATCGCGATCCCCGCCGGCGCCAAAGACGGCGATGACTCGACCACCGCTGATTTCGCGAGCCGTCGCGACGGCCTGTTCGAGTGCGTCGGGGGTATGTGCGTAGTCGACGAACACGTCGAATCCAATGGCCGGTTCGACCCGTTCCATTCGTCCCGGCGGGGGCGATGCCCGGGACAGGCCGGCGGCGATTTGCTCGGCGGTCATTCCGAACTGCTCGGCGACCGCGGCAGCGGCGAGGCAATTGGCCACGTTATGCCTGCCAAACAAACGTGCCTCGACCTCGACGCACTGACCGCGCAAGCAGAGTGAAAAGGAAAGTCCAGTCTTGGTCTGTCGAATGGCCTCGGCCGTCACCGCCGCGCGGCGGCACAGTCCGAAGGTCATTAGGTCGACGCCGGCCGGCACGCGGGTGCGCAGCACATCGATCGATGGGTCGTCCTGATTCAGGATGACCGTTCCGCCCGGCCTGACGAGCGACAGGATCTTCGCTTTACTCGCAAGATAGTTGGCGGCGGTCTCGTGGTAATCGAGGTGGTCGTGGGTGATGTTTGTCACAACGCCGACTTCGAGTTCCGACCCGGCCGCCCGGTCTTGGTGCAAGGCGTGACTCGAAAGCTCGACAGCGGCGAACGGAGTGCCACGTTGCGTCATCGCCGCGAACCAGTCCCAATACACCTTTGTTTCCGGCGTCGTGAGGGTTGATGGTGCGAAAGCGGCTCCGTCGGAGTACTCGATCGTTCCAAGTAAACCACACCTGCGTCCCGCCGACTCAACGATGGCGCGAATCAGCCACGAAACCGTCGTTTTTCCGTTCGTGCCCGTGATGCCCGCTGTCCGCACCGCACGCATTGGCTTGCCAGCCAGATTCGCACAGACGACGCCGAAGGCGCGGGAAACATCCGGCAGTACGCATTGCGGGACCGGCAAGTCCGCAATCGGTCGCGACGAGAGGAGCGCGGTCGCTCCTCGGCGGACGGCGTCTTGCGCGAAGGCAGAGCCATCATGCGATCGGCCTGGCTTCGCCGCAAAAAGCATCCCAGGAGCGCAATCACTCGATCGTTCGGTCGCGTCGTAAACACGGACGTCACCGCAGCCGACGAAGCTGGCGGTCGGAAACAGCCGGCGAAGGCTGACCGGCTCGCGAACGCGGTGCGGCTGACTAAACGTCGGAATGCAAGTCGCGGAGAAAGGCATGCGATCGATACAAGTCGCCGGCGTGGACCAGACGGGGCTGGCTCTCGTCGGGAGCAGTACTTTTGTGAATCGGCGAGCGAAGACTTTCCGACCTGAATGCGGCTGTTCACCCTCAAGATCGTGATCCGTCTCGCCGAGAAGCGGGGCGGCATTCTCTGGAAATGCGGCGGACCGTCAAGCGCACTTCCCTTCAACCGGGTGCATGCAGTGCCGAAATCCAAGCCGCCGTTCCCTTTAGCGACGGGCATCGCCACCGCAAGACGACCGTCAGAAGCGTCGCTCGATTGGAAAACCATCCGGCGGCGCAATAATGAGAACTCATGAACGTCAACGAACCTGCGATGCCCACAAGTTACGATGCACTGTTGATCGTGGCCTTTGGAGGTCCCGAAGGACGAGGAGACGTCATCCCTTTCCTCGAAAACGTGCTGCGCGGTCGCAATGTTCCGAGAGAGCGTTTGCTCGCGGTCGCCGAGCATTACTATCACTTCGACGGCGTCAGCCCGATCAATGCGCAAGTCCGGGAACTGCTCGGCGCATTGCGGGACGAACTCGAACGAAGCGGGATCGATCTGCCGATCTACTGGGGCAACCGGAATTGGCAGCCGATGCTCGGCGACATGGTCCGGAAGATGACGGACGACGGCGTGAAGACGGCACTGGCGGTCGTACTCTCGTCTTTCAGCTCGTATTCGGGCTGCCGGCAATACCGTGAGAACATCGGCGACGCCAGGGACGCGGTGGGTGACTCGGCCCCGCGAATCGACAAGCTTCGCGTCTGGTACAACCACCCCAAATTCGTTGCTGCGAACGCGGAACGGCTGCGTACCGCCATTGATGAGCTCCCTGCGGAAGCATGTTCCAAAGCGCACGTCGCGTTCACGGCTCACAGCATTCCTCAAGCGATGGCGGACACATCCGACTACGAAAAGCAGCTCACGGAGGCATGCCGGCTTGTTGCCGAAGTCCTCGGGCTACCGGATTCTCAATGGCGACTGTCGTATCAAAGCCGCAGCGGGCGCCCCGAAGATCCCTGGCTCGAACCCGACATCAATGATCATCTGGAGGAACTCCAGCGATCGGGCGTCGGGGCCATCGTCATAATGCCGATCGGGTTCCTCTCGGATCACATGGAGGTTCTTTACGATCTCGATGAAGAAGCCCGCGCGACGGCGGACCGACTGGGACTGACGATGGTTCGGGCGAAAACCGTTGGCACTCACCCCGAACTGGTGTCGATGCTGCGAGAACTGATCGTCGAGCGACTGACTTCAGCCCCGGTACGCCGCGCGATCGGTCACTTCGGACCGAGTCACGACGTGTGCCCGGCCAATTGCTGTCCTCGGCCAGGCAGGACCGCGGCGACATCAGCACGTCCGACCGCCGGCGGCGACTCGCCGCTCACGGAGTGTGTGGATCGGTGAATTGTTTCCGGCGGCCGTCGGGAAACGCAAAACTTGGCCCGAAACCCCATCGAAAATCTCCTTGACAACGCTGTGATTGCGGTAAACTGAGCGTCGCAATGGAAATCGGCTTGGTTGGCAAGGCCGATCCGAACGCGAAGGAGCGTTACATGAGCACGCTGTCGCCTCGCGCCGAGGCTCCGAGGTCGGTGTCGCAAACCGGCCATGTCCGTCGCCGTCTCGATCCGACTGAGATCGACGGTTCACCGCACGTGATCGAGCGGCAGGTCTGTCGGGTTCTGACCTCACAACCTGGTCTGTCTTTTTCGGGTCTCGTGGTCCGACGCCTCGGCGACGGCGTCTGCCTGAGCGGCGTTCTTGAAACAAGCGACGACGCGACCGATGTCTGCGGCTTGGCGCGCCAGGTGGCGGGCGTGAACGAGGTGGTCAACCGCCTGCTCGTTCGCTCTGCCGTCGCCGACTAAACACCGGATGTGGCGTGTCGCGATCGGGCGGAGCGATTTTTGCGAGTCGCTCTACCTGCCCGCGCGGCCTTGTGTTACTGTTCCGCCGCGGACCGCCGGCCGGGCCGCGGGACCTATCGGATCAACTTCGGGGGCAAGGAGGCCGCCGTGGGCTTCGGCAACGCACAACAGGAAATCGCTGTCCAGATTCGTTGGCTCATTCGGCGCGACATGCCGGACGTGCTGGCGATCGAGCGAAGCAGCTTCGAATACGCCTGGACCGAAGAAGATTTTTTGTGCTGCCTGCGGCAGCGCAACTGCATCGGCATGGTCGCTGAACGCGACGGCAAGATCGTGGGGTTCATGATTTATGAACTTCACAAGGCCCGGCTGCGGCTCTTGAACTTCGCCGTTGCGAAGGAAGCCCGTCGCCAGCACGTCGGGGGACAGATGGTGCGACGGCTCGTCGACAAGCTGTCGCAACAGCGCCGTCGCGAGATCATGCTGGAAGTCCGCGAGACGAATCTCGCCGCGCAGCTCTTCTTCAAGTCGATGGGATTCTTCGCGCTCGGAGTCCTGCGCGACCGCTACGACGACACGACCGAAGACGCGTATCTGATGCGATACGTGCTCGTCGGTGCGAACGAAGAACAGAGCGCCTTCACGCCGACGAACCGGATCAGCGAGTTCGGCCTGTCCGACGCCGCCTGATAAACCTCTCTCGATTGAACGCTCGATTCTGCGAAGCCCACCGGCCGTGCCGGTGGGCTTCGTCGTTGATGCGGCTATGATGCCGCAATGTCCTCGCCCACGACGCAGATCAAGGCGCCCGATGCGATCGTGCTCGAAGGCGTTCGCGTCCACAATCTGAAGTCGATCGACGTATGCATCCCGCTGCACCGGCTCACCGTCGTCACGGGCGTGAGCGGCAGCGGAAAGAGCTCTCTCGCCTTCGACACGCTCTATGCTGAGGGGCAGCGGCGTTACATCGAAAGCTTCTCGCCTTATTCGCGACAGTTCCTCGAACGTCTCGACAAGCCCGACGCCGACCGCATCGACAGCCTGCCACCGGCGGTGGCACTGCGGCAGAACTCGGTCGCACCCGGCAAGCGTTCGACGGTGGCGACGGCCACGGAACTCCACGATTACCTCAGGCTGCTCTTCGCCAAGGTCGGTCGCATCGTCGATCCAGAGACGGGGCATGAAATCCGTCGCGAGTCGCCCCAGTCGGTGGCGAAAAGGATCGCGACGTATCCCGATGGACTCAAACTGCTCATCGCCTTCCCGGCCGCTGTGTTCTCCCACGCCGAACATCGTGAACGGGCATCTGCTGCCGATCGGTTGATCGATAGCCTACTCGAACGCGGCTACTCACGGGCGATTGTCGAAGGTCGCCTCGTGAATCTCGCGAGAGACGAACGGCCCAAGCAATTCGATGCCGGGGCATTGGTGGTCGTCGACCGCATCGTCACGGGACGAACCGCTTCCGGACGGTTGCTGGAAACGCTCGAAACGGCCTTCGGTGCGGGCGAAGGCCATTGCGTCATGCTCGTCGAGGGCGAATTCGACGGAACGGCTCTCATGCTCGACAGCGCCCGTTGGACCCGCAACGACTATCGCCGCAGGTTGATCGCAGGCGGCTCTGGCGAAGAGTACGCGGATCCCACGCCGGCGTTGTTCAGCTTTCATTCACCGATCGGCGCGTGCCCCACCTGCCGCGGATTCGGCTCGGTTCCCGTGATGTCTTGGGAGAAGGTCGTTCCGGATCACTCAAAGACGCTCGCTGAGGGCGCGATCGCTCCGTGGACGACGCCGGCGTACCGCCACGAGTGGCAGGAACTGCTCGATCTTGCGGACGAGTATCAGATCCCGACGGACATTCCCTTTTCCGAACTCCAGCCTCAACATCTCGCGATCATTCACGACGGCGTGAAAAGGCGGCGCTTCGGGGGACTGAAAGGCTTCTTCAAATGGCTCGAACGCAAGCGTTATAAGATCGGCATCGCCGCATTGCTCGCACGGTTGCGGACCTACGAGACCTGTCCCGATTGCGGCGGCGCACGTCTCAATCGCACGGCCCTTGCCGTGCAGGTCGCCGGCAAAACCATCTCGGAAGTGAACGCCCAAACCGTCTCGGAAAGTCGCGAATTCTTTAGGGGTCTTAATCACGAGGGGTTCGCAGACGGAGCGGTCTCTCGCGCGATCCTGCCGGAAATCAACAACCGCTTGGAGACGCTCGACAGGCTCGGACTCGGCTATCTGGGCCTGAACCGGTCGATCGACAGTCTTTCAGGAGGCGAATCCCGCCGGGTGGCCTTGACCGCTGCGATCGGTGCGAATCTCGTCAATATGTTATACGTGCTCGACGAGCCGAGCGCCGGCCTGCACCCTCGCGACCGGAACAAGGTGATCGAGACACTGATCGAGTTGCGAAACGCTCCGAACACTTTGGTCGTGGTCGAACATGACCTCGCATTTGTTGAAGCCGCCGACGAAGTGCTCGATCTGGGACCAGGCGCCGGCCGCGACGGGGGGCGAGTCTTGTACTCAGGCCCGCCGTCCGGTTTGCGCGACGTTCCGAACTCGGCGACTTCGGCATGGCTTCGAAGAGTCCTTAAAAATGCCGCCGCCTCCGAATCAGACCTGAAGCCAGTCCAGCGGACCGCAACACCGAAAGCCGCAAGAGGCTTCGCACGGCTGGTGCTTGCGCAGTGCAACCGGCACAACCTCAAGTGCCTTACGGTCGAGTTTCCGCTCAACCGGTTGTGCGTCGTCAGCGGGGTCAGCGGCAGCGGCAAGAGCACGCTGGTGACGGAGACGCTTCATCCGGCCGTCTGCCGCGCCCTCCGAAAGGCATGTGATCTCGAAGACGCTGATCGAGATGCTGCGGTGACGGGGGCGGAATCGCTCGACGAAGTCGTTCTGATCGACCAGTCACCGATCGGACGGACGCCGCGGTCGAACCCCGCGACGTATCTTGGCGTGTTCGATTTCATCCGGCAGGCGTTCGCCGCCCAGCCCGAAGCCAAGCTGCGGAACTTCACCCCCGGCACGTTCAGCTTCAACACCGATCGCGGCGGTCGCTGCCCGCACTGCAAAGGCGCGGGCGTCGTGACGATCGAGATGCAGTTTTTGCCGGACATCGAAGTCATCTGCCCCGAGTGCCACGGCGCCCGGTTCAGGAAAGACGTGCTCGACATCAAGCTCCGCGGACGAAGCGTCGCCGACGTCCTCAACATGACCGCCGCCGAAGCCTTCGCCTTCTTTCGTGGGCACCCGAAGATTCAGCGGCGTCTGGCGACGTTGAAGGAGGTTGGGCTCGATTATCTGCCTCTAGGTCAGACGGCGACGACGCTGTCGGGCGGCGAGTCGCAACGCCTCAAGATCGCCTCATTTCTCACCGGCGGCACCGGCAAGCGGACGCTGTTCCTGTTTGACGAACCCACCGCGGGTCTCCATGCGGCGGATGTCGCGACGTTGCTCGACTGCCTGCGCCGCCTGATCGGCGTTGGCCATTCGGTCGTTGTCGTGGAACACCGTCTCGACGTTTTACGCGCCGCGGACTGGCTCATCGACATGGGACCGGAAGCCGGCGAACAAGGCGGACGAATCGTGGCAACCGGCCCGCCAGAGGCGCTCGAAGCGATTCCGGAATCCGTTACCGGACAGTTCTTGAAACGTGACCGCTTCACGACAGTCCCATTGTCGATTTGATGGCGATGCGGCGTCGATTTCCAATGCTTGCCGAAGGTGCCGACTGTCACGATTCGTGTGTTCGCCGTAAGATGCGGACATGCACGAGCAGGCCGGCTACAAATTCGAATTCACGAAATTCCTCGCTTGGCTGCCGGTCTACCTGCTCATCGGGTTCGCGCTCTACGTGCTGTCGACCGGGCCGTTTTACTGGGCGATCTATGAGGCCTATTTTCTGCAATCGAGCACCTATCTCGCAGCGCTCTACCTGCCGCTCGTCTGGCTCAGCCATGTGAGCCCGGGATTCGCAGGCTGGATGGACTGGTACATAGGCCTGTGGATTCTGTAGGTGGTAGGTGGTTGTTGTGGCAGTTAAGCGGTAGGAGTGGGCGAGTCGGTGTCGTGGTTCGCCGCAGCCGACCACCTACTCCGACCGCGACGGTTTTGGAACGCGTTTTCCGCCGCCGCGTCGTTTGCCTTTGCGTCCTGCTCCGCTTTCGCTGCCGGAGACGACCGTCACCGGCTGGCCGACGCGATCCTGCAGGTCGCGGATCCGATCGCGCAGCTTCGCGGCCCGCTCAAAGTCGAGCCTGTCAGCCGCTTCGAGCATTTCTCGCTCGAGTTCGCCCAGATACTCCTGCGTGACGTACTGAGCCTCGTCCTTCGCGCCGATGATCTCCTGCACGACCCTGCGGGCATCAATCTCGTCTTCAATGCCTCGCCGAATCGCCTTCTTGATCGTTTCGGGCGTGATGCCGTGCTCGCGGTTGTAGGCGATCTGTAACTCACGGCGGCGGTTCGTCTCCTCGATCGCGCGAGCCATGCTTTCGGTGACTTTGTCGGCGTAGAGGATGACCTCTGCGTTGACGTTTCGGGCGCTTCGGCCGATCGTCTGCACGAGGCTCGTCTCGCTGCGCAGGAAGCCTTCCTTGTCGGCGTCGAGGATCGCGACCAGAGAAACCTCGGGAAGATCCAAGCCTTCTCTCAGCAGGTTGACGCCGATCACGCAGTCATGTTTCGCCTCACGCAGTTCGCGAAGAATCTGCACCCGTTCGATGGCGTCGAGCTCGCTGTGCAGCCACTGGCACTTCACGCCTTCCTCTTGGAGGAATGTCGTCAGATCCTCCGCAAGCCGCTTCGTGAGAGTCGTGACGAGCACTCGCTCACCCTTCGCCGTGCGTTTTCGGATCTCGCTCAGAAGGTGTGGCACCTGGCCCCGCGCCGGAACGACGTGAATCAGCGGATCGACGAGGCCCGTCGGCCGGATGACCTGCTCGACGATCTCGCCTTCGCTCTGCTCGAGCTCCCAGTCGGCCGGCGTCGCTGAGACGAAAATCGTCTGCTTACGGCGCTCGTTCCACTCGTCGAACTTGAGCGGCCGGTTGTCGAGCGCCATCGGCAGGCGAAAACCATGCTCGACGAGCGTCTTCTTGCGTGACTGATCTCCAGCGAACATCGCGCGGACCTGCGGCACCGTCGCGTGCGACTCATCGACGACGAGCAGGAAATCGTCCGGGAAGAAATCGAGCAGCGTGTAAGGCGGCTCGCCCGGCTTCCGACCAGCGAGGGCGCGGCTGTAGTTCTCGATTCCGGGGCAGAAGCCCGCTTCCCGCAACAGTTCCACGTCGTAACGCGTTCGTGCCGACAGCCGCTGCGCTTCGAGCAGCTTGCCTTCCTTCTGAAATGTCTCCAGTCGCTCGTTGCACTCGGTCTCGATCTCGTGGAGCGCCTTATCGATGCGGCTTTGCGGGAGCACGAAGTGTTTCGCGGGGTAGATATAGGCGTCGGTCAGTCGCCGGGCCTCTTCGCCGGTCAGGGGATTGATGACGGAAAGTGATTCAATCTCGTCGCCCCAGAGCTCGACGCGATAAGCGAACTCTTCATACGCCGGCCAGATTTCGACCACGTCACCGCGTACGCGAAAGCGGGCGCGGGCGAGCTCGTAGTCGTTGCGGTCGTAATGCACGTCGACGAGCTTCCGCAGCAGGTCGTCGCGATCGATCGACTCACCGATCCGCAACGGGATCATCATTTCGAGATAATCCTTCGGTGAGCCGAGTCCGTAGATGCAACTCACGCTCGCCACCACGATCACATCGCGCCGCGAAACGAGGGCGCTTGTCGCGTGGAGCCGCAGCCGATCGATCTCTTCGTTGATGCTCGCGTCTTTTTCGATGTAGATGTCGCGCTGCGGGATGTAGGCTTCCGGCTGGTAGTAGTCGTAGTAGCTGACGAAGTACGCGACCGCGTTGTGCGGAAAGAACTCCTTCAGCTCTCCGTAAAGCTGGGCCGCGAGAGTCTTGTTGTGCGACAGGACGAGGGTGGGGCGACGAACCGTGTTGATGACGTTCGCGACCGTGAACGTCTTGCCCGATCCGGTCACGCCCAGCAGAACCTGATCGCGCTTGCCTTCCGTGATCCCCTCGACGAGTTTGGCGATCGCCTTCGGCTGATCGCCGGCGGGCGCGAACTCGCTGACAAGTTGAAAATCGGGCATGGATGGAGGTCGAAGCGCTCAAGCGTGCGAAGCGGGGACGGCAATGATTTCGCGGAGCCGCGCCGCAGCGGGGTCGAGTTCGTCGAAGCTCTCGCAAGGACCAGAGTCGAAAATATGCTCGTCGGTCACTTCGGTCACATCGTAAGCGCGGTGTGACGGCGTGTAGCGGAGAACGAAGAAACGACCATCACGCCAGACGTCCAAGAATGCAGCCCCCGACGGAAACTGCTCAACCTCGATCCTTGCGTCTGGCCACTCTCGACGAAGCATATCGGCCAAGCCGGAGATGCAATCTTGGGGCGGAACGGGGTTCATCGTTCAAACTCCACATCATTGGTGTCGAGATTCCAAACCTTCATCCGCCCATTGGAACCGATCACAATTCGGTGACGCCGCGATCGAGCGATGATTCCGCCGTTTGACATCCGTCGGACATAGTCTCCCAGCGGCGGGTACATGCGGCCGTCATCTTGTTCGGGTGCCGGAGGCGGGTCCGCTTTCACGATGCCGCTCAATTCGTCTTCCACCTCTTCCAAGCTACGGCAGATCAACTCGAACGCTTCGTCCGCCGAAGTCAGTGCCGGCGCGGCAGTCAGCCTGCGATAAACTTCCTCCAGCCGTTCTTGTCGTGACACAACCATTCTAGCCGCTCCCACCCTCGTGGGAACGACTCCCGTCACTCGGCGGCTCGATCCAGATCTCACCGTAGTCGGCCGGCTGATCGGCGCGGAAGCCGTGATGGCGAAGCAATTCGAGCACCGCGAGGAAGACGCCGACGATCCGGCCGCGCTCGCGGATGCCTTCGAAGCACTCGGTGAATGCGACGCGACCCTCGCGTCGAACACGTTCTCCGACGCGCCCGACCAGAACGGCCACAGGCGTTTCGTCGCGCTGCAGGCTTGCGGATCCGACGATCTCTTTCTTTTGAAGCACGCGCCCCAGCGCGCTCACGAGATCCCAGAGTTCCACTTCGCGGATTCGATCTTCTGAGGGATCATTGCCGTCGACCGGCTGTTCGACCGACAGCCGCGGATACCGCTCCTGCCAGCGCGACGCACGCTCCTGCAACTCGGCGGCGGCTTCCTTGAACTTGCGGTATTCGAGCAGACGCCGGACAAGCTCGCTGCGAGCGAGATCGTCCGCCGGTGCGTCTTCGACGGCGGCCGGCTCGTCCTGCGGCAGGACCGAGCGGCTCTTGATCTCGATGAGCGTGCTGGCGGTGACCAGGAACTCGCCGGCCAGGTCGAGATCGACGAACTGCAGGACTTCCAGAAACGTGACGAACTGCGTCGCGATCTTCGCGAGCGAGACGTCGCAGACATCGACCTCGTTCCGCTTGACGAGATACAGCAACAGGTCGAGCGGACCGGCAAACAGGTCGAGCTCGACGCGGTACTCGGCGGACATCGCGGTTTCCGGCATAGGGAGCGAATCATATCGCGACAGCACCGAACCCCAAAGCGGTCTTTCGGACGCGACGCTGAACCACTGGCGTCGACCATTAGAAGCTCAGGCGACTCAGTACGGCCCGGGACTTTGGGCCTGTGGCATCGAAGCGGATTAACCGCGCCGTCTCCGACGTCGCGGCGATCTCGACCCGCAAATGATCGACCGGAAGCGAATCGGCGACGCGATCGGCCCATTCCACGAAGCAGACTGCCCTCGAGTCGAAGTATTCCTCCGGGCCGAGATCGGCGAACTCATCGGCATCGCGCAGCCGATAGGCGTCGAAGTGAAACAGCGGAAAGCGAGCGTTGTAGCGCTGCACGAGAATGAACGTCGGACTATTCACTTCGTGTGGATCGGCACCGAGTGCCGTCGCCATGGCACGCACCAGACGTGTCTTGCCCGCTCCTAATTCGCCGACGAGCGCGACAACAATCCCCGGCTCGATCGCGGTCGCCAGCTTTCCGCCGAGGACATCGGTGTCTTCCACCGACTTCACGAGCACGGTCATGCCCGACTCATCGAAGCTGTTGGCCGGACCATTCATGAGATCAATCGTTTCGCCGGCGCGCCAATCTGCGTTTACGATTCGGTCGGAAGGTCTCGCTCTTCGAGCGAGGATTGAAGCATTCGCTGAGATCTCGCCACACCTGCCGCTATCGTACCGGGGCAACGCGGTGATCGCCGCTCTTCGTACTCTCAATATCTCATCGCGCGATCTGCTTCGAGGACGCTGCGAGTCTTTGTGCCGACCCGCCTGATTGAGACGAAGGTACTACTGGTAGTGTCCAAGCCTTGAATCGCGTCAAAATGAATGAAACGCTTTACATCCTTCGCCTGCGAGGTATCTTCTCCCTCACAACTAAAGCAGCCCGCGACCGCATGATGCGGACTCGAACTGCGGGTTAAGAAATCAAGGCGAAGGAACGCCAATGTTCGGAACGAATTCCATCTTCCTTTCTTGCTCTCCGTTCCACTTCAACCGGCCTGTCTCTCTCGGCCGGGTTCGCTCTTCTTAAGTTTCGCGTCTACGCCGTCCCTGGGCGTCGCCGCGGCTCCGGGATCGAATCGGCTCATTTCCGCGGTTGCTGACCCAACACGAGCACACGACGTGCACGGCGAAGGACAGGAGGCCCGCATGCCCACCGGATCGCAGAAGAAGCCGCTCATCGGAATCAACGGGGACTATCGGCCGGCGAAGTCCGACCAGAAGAACGCTGCGGCGCTCTCTTGGTTCAACGCGGGATATTTTGATTCCGTGACTGCTTGCGGAGGTGTGCCGGTTCTGCTGCCGCCCTACGCCAGCGACGACGATCTGCGTCAGGCTCTCGAGCAACTCGACGGACTGGTTCTGAGCGGCTGTAACTTCGATCTCGATCCGATCCGGCTCGGGATGGATCGTAATCCGGCGACGCGGCAAATGCCGGCCCGCCGCGAAGACTTCGATCGCCGCCTCTGCCGACTCGCCGTCGAAATGCGATTGCCGGTCCTCGCCATCGGCGGCGGCATGCAGCTTCTAAACGTGATCTGCGGCGGAACGCTGTTCCAGCACCTTCCGGAAGACGTGCCCAAGGCCTTTCATCATCGTGACCCGGTTGAACTGACGCTCCGGCACCTCATCGAGATCGTGCCGGGCACTCGAATCGATCGCATCTACGGCCCCGGCGAGATTCGCGTGAACAGCCAGCACCACATGGCCGTCGACCAGGTCGCGCCGGAGTTCCGCGTCTCGGCGACCGCACCCGACGGCGTGATCGAGGCGTTCGAGAGCACGTCCGAAGACTGGTTCTGCCTCGCCGTCCAATGGCACCCGGAGAATGAAACGGCTTCGGCTCTCGACATGCAAGTCTTCGAGTCGTTCCTCGACGCCTGTCGCGAAATGCAGGCTCCGGTCGTCGTGCCGATGAGCCGTGGACGGAAAATCGCGGCCTGAGTTGAGACAGAGCGCATACCCGGTCCATAAAGGCTGTCAGGATGACGCCTGGACCGGGGTCTGGGGTGCGTCACGACGCACATCGCCGCGG
>JACCRE010000172.1 GCA_013813775.1 Planctomycetaceae bacterium | reverse complement strand
GTCGCCGACCACAACCGCGATCCCCGCCCCTTCGTCTGGACCGCCCAGGCCGACGACATCCTCGCAAAGGTCGCCCGCGCCCGGGCCGTCCTCGATAAGACACCATCCGTGTGAGACACTACACTAGGAGTGTCGGGCCACTCTGGCGAAGCCAGCACTCAGGCGACGTGCATTCCAACTCAGAAATGTTGCTCCTTATTGGTCGCGGGGTCAGCCTTCCTGCAAATGCGTTGCGAGACGCCGGGAACTACGTGATGATCGCAGCATCCGCGATGAGTCGCGGCTTCCGCTTTTCGTCTCTTGTTCCCGGCGTTCGTGTCCTTGTCCACCTCGACGACCGCACCGATCGAGCGAGTGACGATCCCGTTGCGGCCTCGCACGCCGGCCGGCTGCTGCGATCTCGCCGTGATGTACTACGGTCGGCATCTTGCGGCTGCATTGCGGCTTTACGCCGCCATCGCGCTGCCGGCCGTCGCGCTCGTCTACGGATTCAGCCGCTTTGTCGGAACCGACCTCACGGTGGCGATCGCCGCCGCGGTCATCGTCTCGAAGGCGTTAGGCGTGTTGACGGTCGCGGCGGTGGCGAGGACGACCTTCGGTGAGGCGTTCGAGCAGCCGTTGCTCGACCGTTGGACCCGGCGGACACGGGTCGATCGCGTGCGAGATTTCACGCGAAGCTTTCTGACCGCCATCGCCTGCCTCGCCGGAGGAACCTTACTTCTCGCGGCACTCGATGACGCTTACGGCACTGGAAGGCTCGCGGCGACGGGGCCGGCGGCGGCGATGGTCGTGGGGCTGTCGGCGATCCTATTCGTACGCAGCGCGATGTTCCTCTCCGACCGGCACGCCCCAGGCAGCCAGATCCGTCGCGGCCTGTTCTGGGGGCTTCTGCAACGGACGGTGATGGCGACGCCGGTCGTGTTGCTGCTGTTCGATGAAACGCGAATCGTCGGCATCGTACTCGCGCTCTTCTGGCTGCCGGCGTTCGCCGCGATCGCGCTGTGGGTCTCGCATGGCACCGAACGACGATCCCTCGCCGACATCGATCCTTCGCTCAACACGAAGCAGGCCCAGGCCGCGCTCGCATTCGGCGACGTCGTCGGTCCGGCGTTCTTAATCGTAATCGCTGTGTGCGGATTGTTTGGCATCGCGGTCGCCGGTATGGAATACGGATTGAGAACGATCGGATTCGAAGGACCGCTGTTGGGGCCGGTGTGGGATTATTTCGATCCCGAATTCTTCGAACCCGGACTCGCGTTCTCCTTGATCGCACATAGCCCCCTGTTCGCGGCAACGTGCGTCGCCGCCGCGCTCTTCGCGTATCAGCTCGGTCGAATCGCCTGGTTCTTCGCGTACCTCGACGCTCGCGTCCGCCGCGACTGTTGGGACATGGAGCTCATGCTCGCCCGCGAAGCGACGCGGCTGGAGGGGCAATGAGAGAGGAGACAGGAGGAAGGGGCCGGGGGTCAGGGGCCGGGGGGCAGGGAGTGTGGCGACATTATGGATGGCTCCTCGGAGGCATCGCGCTGCTCGCGGCAGTTTCGTTGCAGAGGGGCATTGCTCAAGATGCCGTTTACGAAGAGCCGGGTGATGAAGGGTCGGACACGGAGTATCATGAGCCGCCGATCGTGCGCGATGCGGCGTCGGAGGTGTTGAGCGGTCCCGAGTTCCGCAACCTCCCGAGGCTCAATCTCGGTCCTGACGGAACGCAGGCCGAGGCCCTTAAGCCGAAGAAGGACGAGAAACCCGAGGAGGTGCAGGTCCGCACGCCTTCCGCCGGTTCCGAACTGCTCTCCGGCTTGTTCGGCGGTGCGATCTCGCTCATGGTCGTCGGTGTCCTCGCGGTCGTGCTGGGAGCAATCGTCGCCCTGATCGTTCTCGGCATCAAACGCTGGGAACGATCGGAAAAGGCCGAAGCTCGATCAGACGCCGACGCCGCGACCAACGACGACGCCGAACCGATGATCTCGCCCGGCGAAAGGCCCGCCGACGCCTGGCTCGCGGCAGCCCGCGAGGCGGCCGCGGCGGGTCGATTCGACGAGGCGCTCGCATTGCTGCTGCTGGGGGCAATGAGTCACGCTGAACGAGCGGGCCTGATCCGCCCACGACGAGGACTCACCTACCGCGACTACCTGCGAGCCGTTCCCCGCGACTCGGCGTGGCATCCGACGTTGTCGGGTTTGGTGCAAGCCTATGCCCCCATCGGTTTCGGGCGCCGCGAAGCGACCTCCGCCGCGTTTGAAGCGTCTGTCGGTCCTTACGAGAGGGCTTTGGCAATGGAGCCGACGCCGCGCACGCGATGACGCCTTCCGGTGCCCATACGGAGAGACGCGTCCTCGCTGGGGCGTCCACTCGAGAACACTAAGTGAGGCTGGGCCATCCCGCTTTGTTGGAGCAAGATTCTCTCGAGATGTCCGACGAAGGGCACTCTCCGAATTTGTCTTCGTAAATCTGGTTGGACAGATAGCACATTTCTTCGCATTCAAGGTCACTCATCGCGACCGATGGCTTGGCCAATACGGCGTCGCAATAAGGCTTGCCTGCGGCCACGATGAATCCGCGTGCGTAGAGAAAGCCGTCGTCGGAACCATCTGTGTGCTCCTGAATGTCTTCTCGATCAAGATCGTAAAGCTTCCTTTCGAGGAATGCGATCGAAGGCCAGCAGTTCGTCGGCCGAGATCCAGTTGTTCGCGCATCGCCTGAAGCACTTCTTCGTCCAGTGCTTCGACCAGTGCTTCGACCAGTTCCTCGGCTTTGTCTTCCGACAGCTGCCCCGCGGCGAGCTTGTCGCGTGACTTCGATTTTCCTCCGACAACCTGCCACGCGTCTTCGATCATCGACCAGAACCGGATGTCATCCATCATGGGAACTCCGCGACAGAGGCAGCTTTTGAACGGAACCGAACGAGAATACGCATCGGTGAACCTGAATCAATCTTTTTCGGACATGTGCGGGCCGCGGTCGAGTGACTTCGCCTTGGCACTGTGCCGCGTGTACAACGGTCGTTCGCGATAATCGGAGCCAGACTACTCGCAGTCTCTGGCCTCTCGTCTCTCATCTCCTCATGAATCGTCGCTCGTTGCATCGTTCCGACCTGCTGTGGCTCGGCGTGATCGTCGCGGCGGTGGCAATGCATTGGCTGTTGCCCGACTTCCGGGCTGATGTGTCCACCGACAGCTTCCGCGCGGGGCCGCGCGGCAAGAAGGCGCTGTATCTGCTCACCGATCGACTCGAGTACGGCGTCTCTCGCAACTTCGAGTCGCTTGGAAACCTGACGCGGCGTTACAGCGGGGTTGAATATGACGCCGTCGTGCTGCTGCTCGGCCCGGCCCGCGCGCCGACGAAACGTGAGTGGCAAACGCTCGCGGCATTCGTTGAGGAAGGCGGCGCTCTCGTGTTCGCCCCTTCGAGCGACGAGCCCACGTTCGATGCGGAGCCGTTCGGCGTCTCCGGCAAGGAACTCGACAAAGCGCTCGACAGCGGCGGTGAAAAGAATCCGATTCAGGTCGAACTCGGTGGGCTTAAGGGCACGTTTTCGTGGCAGAGTCGCGGCGAGCTGCTCGCGCCGGATGACGAACAACTCGTCGTCGCCGACGGCATGGTGCAGGCCGTGGCTCAGCAGCATGGACTCGGCACGGCGGTGTTCGTCGCGACCGATCGCCCGTTCGACAACCGCTCGCTCACCTGGCCCGACAACGCGGTGCTGGCCTTCCGCTTGCTCGAAGCCGCCGGCTATCGCAGCGAGGCGGTATTCGACGAGTCGTTGAATGTGTCGGGAACGCCGAAGGTCGTCGAACTGTTGCTCGATCGTCCGCTGCGGGCCTTCACGCTGCACGTGTTCGTCGTGCTCGCCGTGTTCAGCTGGTGGCGATCGCGGCGATTCGGCCCGCTGGCGCCGCCGAGCGTCGGCTCTCGCAGCGACATCGTCGCCCACGCCGACGCCGTCGGCATGCTGCACTACAAAACTCGCGACGGCCGCACGGTCCTGCGCTACTACCTGCATCAGCTCACGCGGCAGTTGAAGCTCAAGAAGCTCACCGGCGTGCGTGAGGATCGCGTTCTCGATGCCGTCGCCAAACGTCTCGGCCGCACCACCGACGACGTGCGGAAGGCCTTCCACCAGGCCGCCGCGGCTCTGAAGAAAGACAAGCTCGACCGCCCGACCGCCGCAAAGCACATCCGCCGACTGTCGAAGATCCGCCGGGCGGCGGCGAGGCGAAGCTGAGCCGGAGATGAGTGCCTGTACGAAGCCTTGCAACCGAGACGGAACGACAGAGCGGCGACCGTTCCGGGCCGCTTGAGACACTCCCTGATGGTCGCGGCTCAAAAGAACGCTTCCATACGACCGAAACCTTAGACTCGAATTCAAGGCACTCCAATGAATCGCGTTCTCTTTCGAGAATCCGTGCTGTCGAGCATGTTCTTGCTTGTCACTCTCACCTTGGGTGCCGCGCCCGAGGAGAGCGGCTTCACGCCGCTCTTCCCGAAAGACGGCGTTCCCGAAGGCTGGACCGTCCGCCGGTGGGACGACGTTTCACAACCCGCCGACGAGGCAACCGTGTGGCGGGTCGAAGACGGCGTGCTGCACGGCAGCGATCCGCGGGGCACGTGGCTCGTGAGCGACAAAGAGTACGGCGACTTCGAGCTGCGGTTCGAATGGAAGATTCCCGAGCGCGGCAACGGCGGCCTCGGCCTGCGGTTCCCCTCGAAAGGCGACCCGGCGTTCGATGGACTCGAGCTCCAGATGGTCGATCCCCGCTACTACGGCGACGCCGCGTCCGAGATCCCGCCCACCGAACTCACCGGCGGCCTCTACCGCGCCGTCGCCGCGTCACAGCAGCATTACCGACCCGGCGAATGGAACGAGTACGTCATCACGCTCAAAGGCCCACTTGTCACGGTCACGCTCAACGGCGAGACGATTCAGAAGGTGAATCTCGACGAAGAAACGATCCCCGTCACCCGCCACGACGGCTCATCGGCGGTGCCGCTCAAGGCCCGTCCTCGCAAAGGCCGCATCGGCTTTCAGGAACTCAGCCGCGGCGGCGGGCATGTGATGATCCGCAACGCGCGGATCAAGGAGTTGCCCTCAGAGCCGCGCCCGTAAGGAAGCGGTCACGGTGAGGGAGAGCGTGGAAGGCACAGAATCGCGAGCCGCCGGCTTCACCGCTGGTGGTATTATTTGGTCGCGATCGGCAATGTGGCAATGAGCGTCTCGTCGCCGCGCACCAGATAGGCCTTCAGCGAACGTTCCTTTATCACCCGTTCGAGCACGAGGTTGAGGTGCTCGTCGCTGCCGATCTCCCATTGGCCGAGGCCGACGAGCAGATCATTCTGGCGGACACCAACTCTGGCGGCGGGGCCATCAGGGCGGACATCGGCAATCTTCAGCGCGCCACGATACTTCTTGCCGGTGAGGGCTCGCTTGGCTTCCGCGTCGGATAGCACTTTGAGTTTCAGACCAAGGACTTGCCAGGCGGAACTTGCCTCCGTCGCGCTCGTCCGCTCGCCGTCGGCTGGCGCTTCCGTCGCGTCGGCATCCCCTCCGTCGATCGAGATGATAAGCTCTTTCGGGTTCGTGTTGTCGACCCTCCACACAGTTAGTGTGAAAGAATTCGCCTTCCTTGACAGCGCGTCCGCGATGGAGGTAACCGGTTTCGAACCGCCGCCATCGACGTTGACGCTCATGATGATGTCGCCAGCGTTTAATCCTGCCTTCTCGGCTTTGCTGCCTGGAATGACCTCGATCACGTGCGCGACATTGCCGGCCTCGCCCGGCTGAGAGACGTCTTGCCCTCGGCGTGGATGAAACCAGTCCAATTCGTCCACTGAGACAGTCTTCAGGCCGAGGGGAGACTCAGAGACTTCGGGGCCTAGATAGGAAGACTCACCGCCACCCTCCGCCGCGCCGGTCGCTCCACCCTCCTTCGGCACCGTCACACTTCCTCCCGGCTGAGCCGCCCCGGCTTCGCGGAGCGCCTCCAGCAGTTTTTGCACCTGCGTATGCACTTCATCGGTCTGGCGCACGACGAGCAGGCCGTTGAACAGCGAGAGCGTGCCGCCCTGGCCGTCGCGATCCATCCACTCACCGGAGGTCGCGTGTTGGATCGCGTCGATGAGGTCGGCGGCCGCGCCAGTGGCTTGTGGGGCCAAGCCACCTCCGCCGAAGCCGCCCATGCCGCCTTCGCCGCCGCCGATCTGGCCGATCCCTTGCGACAACACGCCGGACGCGACGGCGTCGTAGATCGAGAAGAACCCTCCGCCGCCGATGCCACCGCCGATGCCTCCCTTCCCGCCTCCGCCGAATCCGCCTCCACCGATCCCGCCCATCGGCGTCGAGCTGTGCGAGGTCGCGTTTTCGAGCAGGTCGCGGACGTTGTAGACCTTCGTCGTCAGCAACTCGTCGGCCTCGGCCCCGGTCGTCACGTAGATCACGCCTGCACGGTTGACGAACGTGAGGCCCAGAGGTTGCAACACGAAGTCGAGGAGCGTGCGAGCGGAGACCTGCGTCCGTCGGATGGAGAGGGTCACCGGGTGATCCCGTGGGATCCCATCCTCTTCCAATGCCTGCTCCGCAATCAGCACATCGGCGTCAATCGCATCCCCGACGACTGTCAAGACGTCACGCAGCGGCGTCTCGACAAACTTCACCTCTGGAATGACCTTCCCGAGTTTGCGATCGAGTTCGGCGACGGCCCGTTGTTCGACTGAATGCTCGTCCGATGTTCGTGCGGTGGCCGCCGCATCGGCAGCTTCTTCGGCCGCATCAGCGGCTTCTTCGTCGGCTTCCGTTGCTTCCGGTTTGAGTTGGGCGACGACCTGTTGCGGTCCTGGCCCGTTCGGACCGGGGGGAGCCAACGCGACGCTGAGTAACACGACGGCCGCGACGACGGCGGCGCTGGCGGCGGTGCAACGCATGACGAACCTCCTTTTGCGACGGGAAGCGAGACGGGAGAAGTCCTCGGCCAGAACGGCCGCATCGCCGAACTCTTCGAGGGCGATCTTGATCGCCTGCTCGCGGCTTTTGCCTTGCGCGAGCAGCTCGTCGAGCCGGGAATCGAGATGGTCGCGAAGCTCGTCGGCCAGTTCCGCCCGCTGACGCGAACGCAACCGCAGGAACTTCGCCAACAGCGACAGGTACGAATCGAACTCGGCTTGGGACATGAGCGATCACTCCGAGTTCAGGGGATGGGATTTGTGAAGCCCGCGAATCACGCGAATGGACGCGAATCACTCTAACCACCAAGAGCAGGAGGATCGCAAAGGCTTAACAAATGATCTCGTGCTGTTCGTCTTTGGCGCTCTTCGTGCTCTGGCGGTTCATCTTCGGAATCATTCGCATCCATTCGCGTGATTCGCGGGCAACTTTATTCGTACTGAGGGGCGGGGACAAAACCAGCATCTCGTTGCTGCGGTCTACGTATCCAGTCCCCCTCTCCTCTGGGGAGAGGGGACAGGGGTGAGGGGATGTCTTGCGGTGTCATCCCCGTGTTTTTCAGCTTCGACGACCACCGTGTAAGCGAACGCAAGCGACGTGGGACGTCAACCTCGCCCCTCACCCCCGGCCCCTCTCCCGAGGGAGA
>JACCRE010000163.1 GCA_013813775.1 Planctomycetaceae bacterium | reverse complement strand
TGGACAACCTCTCCAGCCACACGTCACCGCGGGCGGTCAAATGCATCGAGCAGGCGGGAGCCAGTGTGCTTTACTTGCCGCCTTACAGCCCGGATCTCAACCCGATCGAGAAGATCTTCTCGAAGGTCAAGAGTTTCCTACGATCCGCCGCCGCACGGACGCAGGCTGAACTCTACGACGCGATCGCTTTCGCCCTCGAGACCATTACACCCACCGACTGCCGCAACGTCTTCAGATCCTGCGGCTACAGGCTACGTGAAACATGAAGTTGCCCTAGAAGGTTGCTCATCGTCGAAATGTCGGCGCATAGCGTCTCCGCGACGGTGGCCTGGATGGGCCAAGAGATGCCAGCCTGAAAGAGGTCAGGTGGCGAGAGAAGGTCTCACGGGGCGAGTGTGTTGCCCTACTCGTAAACCTACCCGATCGCCGTTCGAAGCGACGAAATGGGAGCCGGAAGAAACCTGCCTGTGAACTCCGAGAGGTCTGTGAACGCGAGAGTTCGAGAGTTTTGACGCGAGATTCCGGGCTGCGGTGGCAACGCTCAAGGCTGCTGACGCGCGCCGCTCACTCTCTTCCGAACTAGAGAGTCCCGTCTGGCGGCTCGACGCGCCGCAAAGCCTTACGGGAAAGGTAGAAAAACGAAAACGCCGGGAGAGCTCTCTCCCGGCGTTTTGCGTGAACTGGACGGTCGGCTAGATTCGTGGCCGAACGAAAAGCTCCCCGAGTAGGGCTCGAACCTACAACCTACGGATTAACAGTCCGCCGCTCTACCGATTGAGCTATCGGGGAATGACTTTAGCGACGCCACACAGCGGCATCGCTTCCGTGAGAAGGAATTCGTAGAGCAAATGCGCGCATCTTGCAAGTCCCGAGAGCCATGGTAACGAAAAGGTTCGCCCTCCGGAACGGCCTTGGGCGAGAATGCGGCTCCAAGAAGCGATCTCGGAGCCGTGTTTGAAGCACCCGGCGGAAACCGAACTGGGGACGGCCGGTCGGCCGTCGTCGTGAAGCCGGCGATTCAAGCGTTCGTGTGAGAAGTCAGTGTGGCCCGACACTTCGTGTCGGTGCATACCGTCCCGACACGGCGTGTCGGGCCGCAATGGTGCTCCGTATCGGCAGACCCACAGCCACTCGCAGGCTTGCACCTGCGAGTGGCCGATGAGCCCGTCCGTTTCGATCAGTCGCTCAAAGCAAAAAGACGAGGCCTCGGAACGACTCGGCGCAACGCCCGTGGCATGAAGCGTCGGCCGGCCGTCCAGATGCGCACGAGGGCCCGGCGGTCCCAGACCGGCGGCAGAGCCATGGTGGCCGCCGCGGAATCCCGCCGTGCGATCCCGCACGCATCCTCTACCCTTACGTGCGGCATGACCCGGCGGTCGCCGTAAGTCCTTACGCGACGGTGCGGGCCGACGAAAGAAATCCACAGTGGCGAGAAATGTTTGGGAATGCAGTGAGCGTCTCGCGACGCGAGCCGGGAGCGTGAGCGACCGGAGCCATTGCCGACCCCGCTGCCACTCCAGTCGCTGCCACTCCTGGCTCGCCATCCGCTCACGCCGACTTCGCAATCCGACCCGCCTCCGGCCATACCGCCGCCTCTTCACCGTCGAGCCGCAGCGTCAAACACTTCGCGCTGCCGCCGGCTTTCAGGAACTCGTCGAGGCACGTTTCAGAGGGCGTGAAGCCACGGTGGGCGAGTTCGGCGTGCAATTGGGGGCAGCCGGTGTTCGTCACGACGTTCTTGCCGACCACAACGGCGTTGCAGGCGAAGCGTTCGGCCTCGGTCTGCTCGACGGGGATCAGATTCGGGACGTGGGCGGCGAGAGCACGTTGTCCGTAGTCGTCGAAGGCGCCGGGGAAGTAGAGAGCCGTCTCCCGATCAATCGGGCAGAAGCACGTATCGAGGTGGTAGTAGTAGCCGGAGACGAGTTGCAGCGGGATCACGCGGCAGCCGATCTCGCCGGCCACCCACTGCATCGCCCGGGCACTGCTGCGAATGTGATAGCCGGCGAAGAGCGTTTCGCCGCAGAATAACGCATCGCCCGCGCCCTCGAAATCGAGCCCTTCCGGCAAGGTGACGGTCTTCAGGCCGTGCGACTGGAACCAAGCGTCGTCGAGCGGCGTTTCCCCTTGCCGAGCGGCGTGGCGGAAGCGCGAGAGGTAAACGAGATCACGGCAGACCAATCCCGCATTCGCCGTGAAGACCAGGTCGGGCAGCCCCGCGACAGGTTCCTGCAAGCGGATATCGGCCCCGAGCGACGTCAGCCGCTCATACAGGCCGTGCCACTGCCGTTTGGCGAGTTCCCGATCGGCGGGCCGCTGGCGGCTCATCCACGGATTGATCTCGTATTCGATGCCGTAGTGCTCGGGCGGGCACATCAGGATCGTCGGCCGGTTGAACAGGCTTCGCATCGGAACCTCCCGGTCCATTATTCACGTCGCGGCAGAACGAGACGAGGCGGCAGTCGCGGCGAGATATAGCCCAACCGGGCAGCTTCGATAAGGCGAATCGACCGGTCGAGTGGTACGGACGAAACTGTCGTTCGGACTCTTTCCGCCAACCATGCGTGACCGGCGGAAACCAGTGATTTCCCGGCGATTTTCGCACAAACCAGAACGGCTCCCGATACGCCTTCCACGCAGAACCCCGCTGCCGTTCTCGCGTGGCCGGTGGGTAGGGTGAGGGAGTTGAGCACTCCGGGCCGACCGGAGCACTCCGGGCGACCGATTGAAACGGCGCCCGCCGCAGTGAGTCTCTGACTTGGGAAAACGACCGTGGGCCACCCTCGAACGCTTGCCGCCGCTGCTCTGGGACTGGGAATCGGGCTACTCGGATCAAGCCCCGCAAGCGGCGCTGTGCTGATCGATTCCTTCACGACCCCTGCGGAAGGACAGATCGCCCTCGATTCGATCGCCGACGGGAATGCGGGGAAAACTTCACTGGACATGTTGCCGGTTCTCGGCGGCAGCCGCGAGATCTTCGTGTTCAAAACGAGTCAAGTCGGCAACGGCAACCAGCCGGTGAAGGCTTCCGTCAACGAACGCGACACGGCGATCTTCAACTTCGATCAGTTCTCGTCGACCGCGCGCGGCATCGGGCGTCTAGTCTACGACGGCACGGCGGACGGCCAGTTGACGCCTCAAGGGTTTGCTACCGGCGTCGATTTGACGGAGGGCGGGGCGAATCCGGGCTTCAGGTTTGAAGATGTGAAGGTCACGGGCAGCGGCCTGATGCTGACAGTGAACCTCTTCAACCACACGAGCGGCCAGATCTTCAGCAGCGGTCCGCTGACTCTCGTCGACGGCTTCCTGGGTGAGTTGTTCCTGCCGTTCAGTACGTTCACGGGCGCCGGCGGCACGGCGAGCAACGTCGGTGCGATTGAGATCGTCGTCGACGGCAGCGCCGAGAACGCGTTCGGCAGCGACCTGACCTTCGGGCTGTTCTCGTCGGGCGTGCCCGGACCAACGCCTGTTCCGGAACCCGCTTCGCTCGCCCTGCTCGCCTGCGGCCTGCTCTTATCGGGCGGCTACGGCCTTCGCAAACGCGCTGGATCACGCTGAACAGCGAAGTGTCTCTCGTGGAGCGACGGGCGTGGACTGATGGGTTCTGTCATGAGATACATCCCGGCTGCTTCAGAGCAGCCGGGATGCTGCCACCCGTCTAATCAGTAGAGTCCGCTCTGCGAGCCACGATCACAGGTTGGGGCAAAGCAGGGGCTTCCGGCAAGTTGCGCACCATCGGCGGAACCGTCATAAATCCGCGCGTCCGGACAAGATTCCGACGAACAGAAGAGTTCCCACTGCCGGTTCCCTAGGGAAAGTCTCTACCGTTGATGAATGGTTGGGGCAAAGCGAGTCGTTTGAGGGGCCGGGCCAACCCTTCACGACGCCGCCCCGCCGTCTGTTCTCCCTTTCCCGAGAAGCACCGTGCGCCACCCGACCGTACTCATTGCCGCCGCCTTTAGCCTTGTTCTCGCAGCGCCGAACATCGGCGCGGCGAGTTTTGCGATCGATTCGTTTTCGACCCCGGCGGGCGGTCAGATCGCCAGCGATGCCATCACCGATGTGAACGCGGGGATGAACGTTCTCTCGGGCCAGCCCGTGCTCGGAGGCAGTCGCGAGATCATCGTACTCAAGACGGGCCAGATCGGCCTGGGCAAGCAGCCGGTGAAGGCTTCGGTCAACGAACTCGACACCGGCGTCTTCAATTTCGACCAGTATTCGTCCACCGCGCGCGGAATCGGGCGGTTGATCTACGACGGGAAGGCCGACGGCCTGCTGACCCCCAAGGGCTTCGCCACCGGCGTCGATCTCACCGACGGCGGCACGAACCTCGGCTTCAGATTTCAGGATCTGAAGGTGACGGGCAGCGGACTGTTGTTGACGGTGAATCTCTTCAACCGCACGAACGGGCTGGCGTTCAGCAGCGGTCCGCAGACGCTCGTCAACGGCTTCATGGGCGAGCTGGTCCTGCCATTCGCCAGCTTCACGGGCGCCGGCGGCAGCGGCACCGCGAGCAACGTCGGAGCGATCGAAATCGTGATCGACGGCAGCGCGGTCAATGCCTCGGGCAGCGACCTGACTTTCGCATTGTTCACGTCCGGCACTCCCGGTCCGCCCCCCGTGCCGGAACCAACGTCGCTCGCGCTCCTCGGCTGCGGCGTGCTTTTGTCCGGCGGCTACGGCCTGCGGAGACGAGTCGCCTCATCGCGTTGAGAGGCTCCACGGCGTTTTCAAGATTCGGGAGGGCGAAGCTCCCGTTCCACCAGCTTTCCACCAACGACTATCGTCGCGGGATGACATCGATCAGCGCGGACGCGTATTATGTCGCAGCCTCGAAACGAGACCGCGACCATGTCCTCCAGATCGTTCCATTTCGTCGCTGCATGCTTCGCGACGGCGCTCATCGCCGGTGCGCGAGCCGAAGAGCCGTCGGCACCGCGGCCGTTATCGCAGGCACACGCGCATAACGACTACTGGCACGAACGGCCGTTGCTCGACGCTCTCGATCACGGGTTTTGCAGCGTCGAGGCCGATATTTACCTCGTGGACGGCAAGCTGCTCGTCGGCCATGACAGGCACGAACTTAAAAGCGAACGCAGCCTGGCGGCGTTGTATCTCGATCCGCTGCGGGATCGCGTCCGATCGAATCGAGCCCGCATATACGCGACCGAGGCGCGATTCTTCCTGCTCGTCGATGTGAAGAGCGACGCCGAAGCGACCTATGCGGCGCTTCATGAGCTGCTCGCGCGGTACGACGATCTTCTGACGAAGGTGGATGGTCAGAACGTCCGGGAGGGCGCGGTGACGGTCGTCGTGAGCGGCAATCGCGCCGAGAAGTCGATTCGGAGCCAAAAGTCCCGGTACGCCGGCATCGACGGGCGTCCGGCGGACCTCGACAAAACCGACCCCGCGCATGCCCTGCCCTGGATCAGCGAAAACTGGAACAACCAGTTCCGCTGGAAAGGCGACGGCCCCATGCCGGAGGACGAACGGGCCAAACTCCGCGACTACGTCGCGAAGGCTCATCGTCACGGCCGCCTCGTGCGCTTCTGGGCGACGCCCGAGAACGAAGCGGTCTGGAAAGAGCTGCTCGCCGCGAACGTCGATCTCATCGGCACCGACGACCTCGGCCGATTGCAACGCTTTCTGCTCCAGCAAAAGTAGGTCGGGCTCCCGCCTGACGCCCCAAGTCGTTCGTCAGGCGGGAGCCTGACCTATACCGCTTCAGGTGACGCCGCTATGCCGCATTCCAAATCCGTCAGCGGTTCGTCCGCCGGTCCGATGGATCATCTCGACGACTGGGAGCAGTCGCTCGCGGCGCGATATCCTTCAGCCGAGTCTTCGACGGCGCTGGACGGTTCGTCGAAGAAGGCGGAGGAGTTTCGCGACTACGCGGCGGACGTCCGTCCGACCGTGCGCGAGTTCTACCGCCAGAATCACCGTCACCAGACGCTCGCATTCGTGCTCGAAAAGAAGCGGCAGTATCTGCCGCTCCGCACCCGCCGCATGGGCATCTGGGAGGCGATGGAGTTCCTCAACACGCTCGTCGACGACAGCGATCCCGATACGGATCTCAGTCAGATCGAGCACCTCATGCAGACCTCGGAAGCGATCCGCCGCGACGGGCATCCGCGGTGGTTCGTGCTCACCGGGCTGATCCACGATCTCGGCAAGATTCTTTGCCTGTATGGCGAGCCGCAATGGGCGGTCGTCGGCGACACGTTTCCCGTCGGGTGCGCGTTCAGCGACAAGATCGTCTTTTCCGAATTCTTCGCCGAGAATCCCGATTCGCTCGATCCGAAGTTGCAGACGCCTGGCGGCATCTATGAGGCCGGCTGCGGGCTCGACGCCGTGCACCTGTCATGGGGCCATGACGAATACCTCTACCAGGCCGTCAAGCCGTACCTGCCGGACGAGGCGCTCGCCATGATCCGGTATCATTCCTGCTACGCGATCCATCGCGAAGGAGCGTACGATCATCTGATGACCGACCGCGACCGCGAGCTGTTCGCGTGGGTGCGGGCGTTCAATCCCTACGACCTCTATTCGAAGTCGGCCGTGCGTCCCGACGTAAAATCGCTTCGCCCCTACTACGAGGAACTCATCGCCGAGTTCTTCCCGCCGACGCTCGACTGGTGAGCGCCGTGCGGAAACCGTCGGGAACCACGGAAGACGCGGAACTCACGGAAAGGGAATCACGAAAGGCAGGAAAAGGATCTCTTGGCACTTGTGACCGCACGCTTCTCGCCTTTTCCGTGTGTTCCGTGGTCTGAAGTTTCGTGTCGTTCGTATGTTTCGTGGTTCTTCTCGTCTTGCAGGAAGCGTTTCCAGGCCGCTTCAATCGCTTCCTGACGGTCGCGGCTCTGCCTCGCCTTCCGGCGTCGCCTGCTGATAGAGCCGGCTGAGTTCGACGAGGATGGTCTGCAAGCGGTCGTAGTACTCGGCTTCGTCGAGCCGCTCCTTCTGGCTGCGGAGATCTTCAAGCTCGAGTTCGAGCTCGTCTCGCCGCCTCTGGGCTTCCGGCGAGAGGTTCGACTCGCGGGCGCTGGGGACGAGATGGATCTGCCGGGCGCGCGCTCCGTCGAGATCGGCGCCGTCTTTCGCGCGTTTGGTCGCCCGGACGCCTCGGAACCAATCGGCGGGCGTGCCGAGACCGTCGCCGTTGTCGTCGAGCAGGGCGTGTTCGGTCGCCAGCCGGGCCTCCGTTCTGTAGAACTCCTCGACGCGCTTGCTCGCCGTCAGAAAGGCCTCGAGCAGCGAGACCTGATCGTCCTTGTCGAGGTCGGCACTGGGATCGGCGATCGCCGCCGAGATGTAATCGCCGAACCGGGCGAAGTTCTGTTCGTCGCCGCTGCGCGCGGCCGTGACGACGACGCGGTTCTGCTTGGAAAGCCCTTTGAGGAACGGCCCGCTCGCCGACGAGCAATTCACGACGACGATCGGGCGATGCAGCCTCGTCAGCCACGCATTGAGATCGTCGACGCCGAGGTCGGGACCGCGCAGATTGAACTTCGCCTCGCGACCGTCGAACGTGCCGTGGCCGATGAGCACGATCCAGACGGGCGAGCGACCCGTCGGCGGTAGATCTCGAATCGCGGCTTGAAGTCGTTCGTGATCGGTCGGCGGACCTTCTTCAGGCCCAGCGTTCGTTTCCGACGAGCCGCCGATGATCGTCACTTCTGAATCACCGCGCAGGGCGGCGTCGCGCCAGCGCTCAGCCCACTCGGCGAACTGCGCGCCGTATTCGTCGGTCCCCGCCGCACCAATCGTCACGAGCACGGCCGGTCGCTCTTCGACCTGAGAGGCGAACGCGAGGCAGGCGATCAGGAACGTCGTCATAAGCTGCGGCTCAGGCGAGACCGTTAACGCGGCGCAGTCCCCATTCGGCGACGACGCAGGCGATCGCGATCAGGAAGTACCACGGGTTGTGCCATAAGGGCGAAGTCCAAGGCTCGGAAACCGGCGCCTTCCGCGACGGCAGCCCCGCCACGAATGATTCCAAGTCTTGCGGATCGATGACTTCACCGCCCGTCGCGGCGGCGAGCGATTCGAGATAGTCGCGATCGGCATCGATGCGGGCGAACTCGTCGGCCGCCGGCTGCGCCGCCCAACCCGCCTCGGCCGTGCCCACCTCGCTGCCGTCGGGCCCATTCGCTTTCAAGACGACGCGGTAGGGACCGGCGGTCTTGGCCGCAAACGTCGTCGCATAGCTGCCCGCGTCGCGACCCGAGGATGGCGCCGCAAGCGTCACTGGCTCGCCGTTCGGCAATCGAAGCTCGACCGAAACGTCGGCGTTGTCGAGAGGCCGAAACTCGGCGTCGCGCACTTGAACGGCGATGCGGACGGCGTTCGCGGCCTCTGGATCGGCTTTCAGGTCGATCTCAACGCGATCTGGAACGTCGCCGACGAGCCAGCGAACCGTCTGCCGCCAGGCTCGATCGAAATCCGATTCATTCTCGTCTTTGCGGTGAAGGCCCCAGCGCCACAGATCGCCGACGAGCAGCGCCCCGACCTGTCCGCGGCCGAACTGCTGAACGGCGAGCGCAGGCACTTCCTTCCCCGCTCGATCGGTGACTTGGGCGAGCACGGCTGCGCCCGGTTTGATGCCGCCGGCGGGATTCAACGACTGAAAGCCGGGCATCGTGTCGAGCCGCTTCCGCTCGTCGTCTTCCGTCTTGCGTGTGCGGACCCAAGGCTGCAGCCACCCTTCGCGAGTCAGCTTCAGGCGAAAATCGCCTTGCGACGCCGATGTGGTCTTGCCGCTGAGATAGATCGGCAGCATGTCGCCGACCGGCGTGCGGTCGTACTTGCCGTCGGCGAACGACTCGGGTCCGCCGAGCATGAGCAGCCCGCCGCCGCGCACGCTCACGAAGTCCCGCAGCAGGCCAAGCTGGTCCTGCGTGAAAAACGCGGCCTCGAGGTCGTCGAGAATGACGGCGTGATAGCGATAGAGATCGGCGTCTTTCGGAAAGCCGTCTCGAAGCTCGACCTCGTCGTCGGTGCCGATGCGGACCAGAACCGGCTGATCGAAGCGCTCGGCGGTGTCTTCATCCGGATTGTCGAAGCCCTCGAACAGCGGACTCGTGGTCCGCGACCCGGCGGCCTGAAAGTCGAACTTCGGCTGGCGGCGCGCGATGCGCAAGAGACCCACGAGGCGGACCTGCTCGTCTTCGTCGACGGCCCGCCGCAGGAACTTGTACTCCCAGTTCGGCCGTCCGCTGACGTACAACACGCGATAAGGGCCGCCTCCCTGATCGACGACGGCCAGCCGGGAGTTGTTGGCGAGGGTCGGCTCGATCGAAGGCGTTTCCGTACCGGCTTCGTTCGCCGCGGCGTCCGATTCGGCGAACGCCTTCACCGTATAAAAGCCCAGACCCGTTCGCTCGGGGCGGAACTGAAAGCGAAAGGCCAGCGGCTTCTCGCCGTCCGTCGCAGGAAGCCGTTGTCGCTCGACCTCGTTGCCGGCTTCGTCGGTCACCACGGCGATGATGGCCTCGCCCTCAAAGCCGCGGCTCGAAACATCGGCGCGGATGACGACCGGAGCGGCTTCGAAGTTCGCGCGGCTGACCGACACGTTCGACACGCCGACGTCTTTCGCCGTCTCCGCCGACGACGCGATCACCGGATAGATCGGCGGCAACTCCGACAGATCGACGTCGGCCCCTAAATCGGTGCGATTCCCGTCGCTGAACAGCATTACGCCGGCCAGCGGCAAACCCTTGAAGCGATGCGAGAGGGCGGCCAGCGACGTCGCGACCGATGATCCCTGACCGTCGAACGCGAGGGCTTCGAAGTCATCGACCGACCGCACATGCGTATCGAAGGCGTAACGCCGCACGTCGAAATCCTGGCCGAGCCGGGTCTTCCATGCGGAGTCCTCAACGAGCATGTTGCGGATGTTCTCTCCGCGAGCCGCCGTCGTCTCGGCATCGCGAATCTTCAGGCTCTCGCTGTTATCGACGAGAATCGCGAAGGCATTCGCCCCGGGCCGGGCGCGCGTGCCGGTGAGCAGCGGTTCGAGCAAACAGAGCGCGAGCGCGGTCACGCCGATGGCCTTCAAGGTCGCGCAAAGGACGCGCAGTCGCCACGAGGCCGGAATCCTCGCATAGCTCCACAAGAGCAAGAGAAAGGCGACGACGAGCACCGCCAGGGCCGCGGCGATCCATTCGGGAGAACCCCAGACGACGGGGGGCAACGTCATCGACCACTCCCGAGGCGTTCGTAATAACGACGCACGTCTTCGACGAACGCGGGCGGAACCGGATCGCGATCGATCGGCACGAGCGACTCAGGGTTCTCGCGCTTGCGGACTTCCCCGGCGACGCGATTTCGCAACTCGCGAATCGGCTCGGCGACCATCTCTTGAAGCGCTTTCGGATCCGGCTCCTTGGAATGCCTCACGAAGTCCTCGCGGGCGCCGCGGACGCGGTCGCGGATGCGGGCCGCCTCGGCTCGCAGTTCCGGATCATTCACCAGCTCTTCGACATCGCGCATGCGATCCGACCATTCACGGAAACCGCCGCCGGTGATCGGCCCGCCGGGCGAGACCGGGCCGAGACCTTCCAGAAGTTGATCGAGTCCTGCGGGGCTGCCCCCTCTTCCGCCGCCTTGGGAACCCGCTTGACCCTCTGCGCCGCGACGATCGCCCTGTCGCGCCGCCTCATCCTCGTTCGGTTCACCATTGGCTTGCCCGCGGCCTTCGCCGGGCTGTCCGCCTTGGCCGTCTTGCGATTGACGGTTCTCTTGATCGTTCGGTGATTGAGCTTCGCCGGGCGACTGTCCCTGCGGCTGACCTTGGCCGCCGCGACCCTGTTCGGGACGCTGCTGTTGTTGTCCTGTACCCTGGCCGGCGGGTGAAGTCGCCTCCCGCCGTTCCCCTTCGTTCTCCGATGCGTTCTCCCGCTCTCCTTGTTCCCCGCCATTGCCACGTTCGGACGGGTCGCGCGGCGACTGTTGTCCTGTTTCTTCTTCGTCGGCACGATTCTCGCCGCCACGACCGGATGCCCTTCTAGGAGGCGCAGAGCCAGTGCGTTCCTCATCCGATTGTGCCTCGTCACCACTACGCCCGGCTGACGGATCGATCTCGCGGTCGATCTGCTCGGCGAGGTCGTCGAGTTCGCCGCGGGCGCGACGCAACGCGGCCGTCTCGTCGCCGAGCAGGCTTTCCGCGGCCTGTTCGACGCCCTCTCGCAAGCGATCGAGCGCCTCGCCCGCGTATCGCGATGCCTTACCGGCCTCGGCGGCGACGCCAAGCTCGGTGAGTTGCTTCGAAGCGTCGAGCGCCTCCGGAATCGAATCCGCTTCGGCCCGGCGAACGGCTTCGTACAGCTTCTCGGCAACGAGCGGCTCGTCCTCCTCCGCCTGTTGCACGGTCTCGCGAAGACGTTCGACGAGTTCCGCGAGTCGCTCGCGCTGCTCGTCGAGCCCCTCGCGAATCTTCTCACGTTCGTCGTTCTGACGGAGCGACGGCGACGGGTTGTCGGCGAGCGCCTCGAGCGCCTCGGAAAGCGCATCCTGCGTCTCGTCGAGCTGCCGGGCGGCGTCTCTCATCTCGTTCATCTGCTCGGCGAGTTGGTTCGACGACTCGGTGCGCAGCTCTTCTCGCGTCTCTTCGAACTGACGGTCGGCGCGCGTGCCTTCAGTCAACGCCTGGGACAGTTGGCCTTCCTCAAGCGCTTCGGAGGCCTGACGGACGTGTTCGCGACTTTCCTCGACCGCCTGACGCGCTTCGGCCATCCGCTGGCGATTCTGCTCTTGCTCCATCCGCTCGCGAAGCTCATCGGTATCGCGGAGGATTTCCTGTTGCTGTTCTCGCAGCCGTTTGAGCTGTCGGGCCAGCTCTTGGCGGGTTTCTTCGTCCTCAGCGGCTTCGAGAGCCGCCTGCATCTCTTTGAGGCGTTCATTGAGGTCCGACTGGCGCTGAGCGAGTTCATTGAGCCGGCTCAGGACTTGCCGCATTTCCCGCTGGGCTTCGTCTTCGGGAGTCGCGGCATCGTCGCGGGCCGTGCTGCGCTCTTCGTAGCGATTTTCATCGTTCTGAAGCTCGAGTTGCTGCAACTGCTGCTGCGACGGGCTGCCCGCCGAGGCACCTCGCGCCGACTGCTGCGATGATTGATTGCGGGTGACGTTGAACTCGCGATCGCGCAGCTTGAGCAGAGCCTGATAGGCGGCCTGTTCGGCCGCCAGCGCCGATTCGAGAGGATCGACCGACGCCGACGAGGCGGTCTTCTCCAGGGCCTCCGCGGCGGCGTTCATCAAATCGATCGCCCGATCGAGATGGGCCTGCGATTCCGGTGCTTGCAGCTTCTCGGCGAGCGCATTCGCTTGTTCGATCGCGGTGCGTTCGGATTCGGCGATGAGCGTGCTGTCGCTCGCAAGCTGAGGGATGGGTTTCGCGATCGTCTCGCGACGCACGAGCTTCCACGTCGCGTTGATGATCTGTTTCTGCAGCTCGGCGAGCTCCATGGCCTTCTCGCCGTTGCTGTTTCCGCCCTGCTGCTGTTCGGTGGGCTGTGGTCCACCAGCCTGCTGCTCGCCCTGACGGAAGATCTCTTCGAAGGGACGCACTTCCGCGAAGTACATGTCGCCGGACGTGCGGCGAGGCTCTCCGTCGGGACCGACGTCCTCGGCCCAGAAGTAATAGGTGACCAGTTCATCAGGAGAGGTCGCGAACGCTTCGAAATCAAGCAGATGCAACGCGTCGAATCGCGCGCTTTCAGCCGGAGGCTTCTCCAGGACGACTTCTTTCGTCTCGCGGCCGGCGAGTGCGTACGTGACGCCGTGCCGCACGATCCCAAAGTCGTCCTCGACCTTCGCTTTGACCGAAAGTTCCTCGATCGGCGATACGCGAACATCGTGCGCCGGCTGTGCCGCGACGACGGCAGGCGGGCGATTCGGAATAACGTTCAGATTGATCTGAGTGGAAATCTTGTTGGCGCGACCGTCGGCGTCGAGCAGCTTGACCGTCAGCTTCCGCGATTCACTGAGCTTCAGCGTCGCGGCGTAGACATGCTCGGCGTTGTCTTGCGGCGTCAACACGATCTCGCCCGCATCGTCGGAAAGCGTCGCCGACGTCACGCTCTTGTTGAGCCGAAGGCGCAACCTGATATCGGTGCCTTCCACAGCCGTGACGTGTCGCACATCCTCGACCGACTTCGGAGCGAGCGAGGTGTAGCTCGGAAAGTTCAGATCGGCGTCGGTCCGCACCACGCGCGGGTATTCGAACGTCTTCACGCGATAGGCATCGCTCGCCAATCCTTCGTACTCAATTTTGTAAGAGAGATCGTCGTCGATGTCGTTGACCCGGCCCGCGAACAGCGGATCTTCAAGATGCCGCGTCATCGCATGGCGTTCGACCTCGCCCGACGCCGCTTCCGTCACCAAGATCGCGTCGGCTGGAACCGTCGATCCGAAGCGTGCCACAACGAGCAACGGCGTTCCGCGTTCGATTTCGACGTCGCCGGGTTCGACCGTCAGTCCGATGGATCTCGCCTTTTCGGCGGCCGCGACGAGTTGAGAGTGTCGCGTCTTCGTCTCGCCGACGAGGCTGAACGCGACGAACGCCAAGCAGATGAACGCGACCGCATGCAGCAGCTTTGAACCGCGCAGCATCCAGGTCGGCGCGATTCGGTCCCAGCGATGCAGATGCCGATGTACCAGCGCGTCGCGAATCACCGCCGATTGAAGAAAGCCGAGCTGCCGCGATTGCGAAGCGTCTTCCTCCACGGCCGCCAGCAGCCCCGTGCTCAGTTCGGAATACTTCGCTTCGACGCGCCTCGCGATCCAGCGGCGGTTCCGCCCGGCTCGCGATGCGGCGACGACGCACAACGCCGCGGAACCGAACACCAGCCCGCACAAAACGAGGAGCGTCGTGCGGCTCGCCACAGCGGTCGATTCGGTGCGCGACACCCAGTTGCCGAAAAGCAGGCCGGCGACGGCCCAGGCAGACCAACACATCGTGAGCAACGACCAGAGCCGGAATTGCCGGATCCGATGAGCGACTTCGTCGAGGGCTTGGCGGAGTTCGGAGTTCATGTCAGCAAGACCTCCTCAGAGGATCGGCGCGTCCGCGCGAGACGCCCCGCCAGCCATGTTTCCATCAGCAACACGCCGATCGTCGCCAGCACGATCCACCGCCACAATTTCTGACGACCTTCAAGTTCGGCGTTCAGCAACTGTCGCTTCGTCTCGGTTTCGTTCCTGGCGACCGCCGGCCCGCGGGCGACTTTCACGCCGTATTGTTCGAGCGTCTCGACCGGCAGGGGAAGCGTGCGGCTTTCCGCCGGGTCCAGATTCACGACGAACGATCGCCGTTCATCGCCGATGCGAGCGGCGTAAAGCCCGGGTTCGGCGGTCGCATCGAACGACGTTGCGTCGGCGGGCAATCGGACCTGCCCACCCGACGGCGTGCCGACGAAAATCTCCGTCGGTGCTGAAGAGGGCATGATGCTCGACAACGAAACGGCGTCGCCGACATGCAGATCAGAGGCTTCGAACGCCTGAGGATCGCTGAGGCTGAGCAGCGACATCATCAGCGGCACGAACTTCGAGGACCGGGCGAGTTGACTATCCGCCGGACTCCATCCGCTCGTGAAAAGGATCGCACGGCCCTTGCCGACAAGTCGCTCGACGATCGCAGGATCTCCGTTCTCGAAGCGGGCGATCATGCGCGCGTCATCCATCCCCGGGCGATCGATTCGCCGGTATTTCCAGAAGCGGATCTTCGTGAAGTCGTTGTATTGCGCCGCCGCGAGCTGTGAAAACAGCGGGTGGCGGAACGCGATCTCTCCGAGCATCACGTCGCGATCGACGGCGGCCTCTTCAACGTTACCCAGCGACAATTCGGTGAGTTGAGCCGCCGACGCCGCGAGTTCAGGAGCCGTCAGCACACACAGAACGGTGCCGCCAGTGATCATGAACTCTCGCAACGCTTCAATGCTTTGCACGGGAACCGTCGCGGCGACGACAATCAGCGGCATCGCTTGAGGAGAGCCAACCTGGATCGCGTCCTGCGGCGAGTGTCGCACGACTCGCACCGCACGCTCGGCCGTGTCCTGAAATACCCGTTCGAGATAATAGAGCGGCCCGTTCGGATCGTCGGCGGGATCATCTCCGACGTATAGCACGCTCAACTCCGCCTTCGGCTGATCGGCGATGAAGACGGCGTTGTCGAAGGGATGAGCGTCGCCTCGTAGTTCGAGCGATCGCAGCACCACGTCGCCCTCCGGCTTTTTAACCCGGAAGACGCGGCTCTGACCCGCCGGAACGTAGGCGTCGATCCCCTTCCCGACGGTGGTGTCGCTCGCGTCCTTCCATTCGAGCGTGAATCGCTCGGCCGTGGCATCCACTTCATTCGTCACCTGCACTCTCAATGCAGGACGGCCATCCTCGACCGCCGGTTCGCTCGCATCGGCGAGCCGGCGGAGGCCGGCGTTCGCGCGTGCGGCCTCGACCGTCTTCAATTCCAGTTCCACGTCCGACGGCCACTCAAAGCTGCCGAGAGACTTGAGAGCGGCACCCTCCTGAAGATCGCTCACGAGAACGATCCGTCGGGGCATTCGCGTCGTCTCCGCAGTCGAATCCGGAAGATCTTCGATGATGCCGACCGCTTCGACGAGGGCCGTACCGAAATCCGTGGCCGCCCAGGTCGGCGCAAGCTCCGCAACACGCGAGTTGGCGATCGCCGATCGTCTTGCCGGTTCGAGAGTCGCCGATTCGGCGTACGTCAGCACTGGCCGGACGGAGCGGTCGAACGCGTAAACGGCGACGTCGTCATTCGGCCGCGTCTCTCGCAGTGCCGCTTCGGCCAGATTCTGCGATTGCGACCACAAGTCACCGCGGCGCAAGCTGGCACTGACATCGATCAACACCAGAACTCGGCGCGCTTCGCCATCGGCGGAATCCAGCGCCACGGTTTCACGCAGGAACGGCCTCGCAAAGGCGAACGCCAACAGGCACAAAGCCGCGACTCGCAGGAGCAGCAACAGCCAGTCGCTGATTCGCGATCGTCGCGTCAGTCGGGGCGGCGTCGGCGACAGAAACATCAAGGTGCTGAAAGGCACCTCGCCGCGCGGAGTGCGGCGGATCAAATGAAAAATGACCGGCCCGGCGATCGTCAGCGCTCCGAGCAGGTAAAGCGGCGTGAGGAAGCTCACGAACGGCCTCCCCGGTGGAGGGCCGAACGCCGACCGCGCAACGCACCACTGCGACCGCGCGCCCGCACGAGATCGAACAGCACGAGTTCCAGCGGCCGAGCGGTCGTCATCGTCGAATACTCGACGCCAAGTTCCGAGCACGACTTCGCGATGAGCTCGGCGTGCGCCTGGAACCGCCGCAAATACTCCGACCGAGCCGCCGACGGATCGACGTAGATCTGCTTGCCCGATTCCTGATCGAGAAACATCGCCGGCGATCCGAACTCGAAGTTCACCTCTTCAGGGTCGAGCACGCGCAGCACGAGAACGTCGTGTCCGCGCGAGCGGAGGTAGCCGAATCGGGACTTCAACGTTTCGATCGGCGCGAGCAGATCGGAAATCACGACGATCATGCCGCGCTTCTTGACGACGGCCGCGATCTCTTCCAAGGGAGCCGCCAGATCGGTCGCGCGGCCCGTCGGCTCGTGTGAGAGCATCGACGTCAAGCGTCGCAATTGCCCGGGACGGTGTCGCGGCGGCAGATACTCGGTGATGCGGTCCTCGAAGGTGGCGAGGCCCACGGCGTCGCGCTGGGTCGTCAGAAAATACGCCAGAGTCGCTGCCGCCGTCCGAGCGTACTCGTACTTGGAATGCTCCTCGGAACGGTAGCCCATCGATCGGCTCGTATCGAGCACGATGGTGCAACGTAGGTTCGTTTCGTCCTCAAAACGTTTGACGTAATACCGATCGCTGCGGGCGAAGAGCCGCCAGTCGAGATACCGCGGATCATCGCCGGGCGTGTATTGGCGGTACTCGCTGAACTCGACGGAAAATCCGTGATAGGGGCTGCGATGGATGCCCTTGATGAAGCCTTCCATCGCGAGACGGGCGCGCATCTGCAAGCTCTTGATGCGCATCAGAGCTTGCGGATCGATCGCAGCCTCTTGTCCGGCGAGACGCCCGCTCGGATGCGCCGTCGCATCGCTCTGATTCCGGCGTTTCGCAAGACGCATCATTTCGTCGGCCCCTTCACATGCTCGAGCAGACGATCGATCAGCCCGTCCACGGTCACGCCTTCGGCCTCGGCGCGATAGCCGAGCAGAACACGATGCCGCAACGCCGGATGAGCGAGCGCACGTACATCTTCGGGAGTCGCATGGAACCGTCCGGCGAGCAACGCCCGCGCTTTCGCACCGAGAACCAGCGATTGAGCGGCGCGCAAACCGGCTCCCCATTCCACCCACTGGTTCACGAAGTCGGGTGCTGTCGCGTTCGGACGGCTGGCGGACGCAAGCCGCACGGCGTAACGCACGAGCTCTTCCGCCATCGGCACCCGGCGAACGACCTCGTGAAAACGAAGCACGTCGGCGCCTTCGAACAGGGGTTCGACGGGCTCGTTGATTTTGGAGGTCGTCTGCCGGACGACCGTCACCTCGTCATCTTCGCTTAAGTAGTCGACGACCACATTGAACAAAAAGCGATCGAGCTGCGCCTCGGGCAGAGGATAGGTGCCCTCCATCTCGATCGGGTTCTGCGTGGCGAGCACGAAAAAAGGCTCTTCGAGAGGATACCGCACGCCCGCGGCTGTGACCTGGTGCTCCTGCATCGCTTCGAGCAACGCGGCCTGTGTTTTCGGCGGCGTGCGATTGATTTCGTCGGCCAGAATCACGTTCGCGAAGATCGGCCCGCGCACGAACTGCATGCGACGCTTGCCGTCTACGGTCTCTTCGAGAATCTCGGTGCCGGTGATGTCGGCGGGCATCAGGTCGGGCGTGAACTGAATGCGTTGAAAGCGCAGATGAAACACCTGCGCGATCGTGCGGACGAGCAACGTTTTCGCGAGGCCCGGCGCACCCGTGATCAAACAATGCCCGCCGGCGAACAGACTGATCAATAGCTGATGGACGGCCTCGTTCTGCCCGACGATGACCTTACGCAGCTCGCGTTCGATGCGACCACGACTTTCGTGGATCTTCTC